>JBKPOL010000037.1:0-7069 GCA_046733075.1 Pseudomonadota bacterium
ATGCCGCCGTGACAGCTACGTCGGTCGTGCAATTGGACCTCGCGGATGCTACGCGCGAATGACGCGGGCGCGCAACGCCGAACGACGTGCCGTCGATCGGCGGCGTCGACCGTGCAGAAAGCGCAAAGGGGCAGCGATCGAGGGCGCGCTCCTGGATTGCAGATTGTTGACAATCTACACCGTACATCGTCTAATCGCAACGTGTTGAAGCCTGCGTTGTCACGCGCGCGCCCTCGGCGGACGGCGCGGCAATCCTCCGTTCCCGTGGCACCTCGCGCGCCCGGCCAGTCGCGGTCGCAAGCAGCCCCGCAGACGACGGTCGCGCCCCCGGGTGGGACGACGGCCGTCAGCGCGCCTGCCGTGCACGCTCCGTTGCGCGCCGTCGGCAACGATCATCCCATCGCCGTGTTGCAGGCGCATTCGCTGCCGGCGCTCGTGCAGCGGGAAATCGAACGCATGATCCTCGCCGGCGATCTCGCCGCCGGCGCCCAGGTGCGGGAAGCCGAGGTGGCCGCAATGCTCGGCGTTTCACGCGGTCCCGTGCGCGAGGCCTTCCGTGCGCTCGAGGAGTCCGGCCTCGTCCGCCTCGAGAAGAACCGCGGCGTGTTCGTCCGCCAGATCAGCGTCGCCGAGGCCGACGACATCTTCGAGCTGCGAGCGGTCCTCGATGACTTCGCAGGCCGCCGCGCGGCGCAGAACGCGACACCCGCGGAAGCCGAGGAGCTCTTCGTATTGGCAGGACGCATGGAACAGGCAATGGGACTCGGGGACTTCGACGGCTATCACGCAGCCAACGTCGCGTTCCACGACCGCATCGTCCAGCTCGCTGCAAACGCGAAGCTGACCACGCTCTATCGGCGGCTTGTCAATGAGCTCCATCTGCATCGTCGCGCGACACTTGCGCAAGCCGGGATCCTGCCAGTGTCGATGCGGGAGCACCGCGCGATCGCCGAGCACATCGCCGCCCGGCGGCCCGCCGCAGCCGGTCGCGCGCTCTTCGAGCATGCGATGGCGAGCCGGGACCGCGTGCATCGCCGTAGCGAAGAACCGCCCCTCGCCCGCCGGGCGCGAAAGGTAGCGCGATGAGCGACGTGCAGGTGAATGGCCGCACCTTCCGTTGGCCGCGGCGGCCGCTCGTCGTCGTGTGCGTCGACGGGTGCGAGCCCGACTACATCAACCAGGCAATCACTGCAGGAAGCGCGCCGTGGATGGCAGCGCTCGCCGGCCGCGGAACGTGCCTGACAGCCGACTGCGTTGTCCCGTCGTTCACCAATCCGAACAACCTGTCGATCGTGACCGGCGTCCCACCCGCCGTCCATGGCATCTGCGGCAATTACTTCTTCGACACCGAAGCGAACGCTGAAGTGATGATGAACGATCCCCGGTACCTACGGACCGGAACGATCCTCGCCGCGTTCGCCGACGCGGGGGCCAAGGTCGCCGTTGTGACGGCGAAGGACAAGCTCCGCACACTGCTCGGCCATCGCATGAAGGGTATCTGCTTCTCGGCCGAGCGCGCCGACCAGGTGAACGTCGGCGAGAACGGGATCGCCGACGCGCTGTCGCTCGCCGGCATGCCGCTGCCGTCTGTCTACAGCGCCGAATTGTCCGAATTCGTGTTCGCCGCGGGCTGCGCGCTCCTCGAGCGCGAGCGGCCGGACGTCATGTATCTGTCGACGACCGATTACGTGCAGCACAAGCATGCACCGGGAACGTCCGCGGCCAACGCGTTCACGGGCATGCTGGACCGCTATCTCGCAAAGCTGGATGCCGGTGGCGCGACGGTCGTCGTCACCGCGGACCACGGCATGAACGCGAAGACGGACGCGTTCGGCCGGCCGAACATCGTCTTCCTTCAGGACGTGCTCGACGACGCCTACGGAAGCGAAGCGACCCGCGTGATCCTGCCCATCACCGATCCGTACGTCGTACACCACGGCGCCCTGGGGTCATTTGCGACGGTCTACGTCAATCAGCCGCCATTGCTGCCTGCGGTTCGCGAGCGGGTCAGCGCGCTTCCCGGTATCGACCTCGTGCTCTCACGGGCCGACGCATGCGCGCGGTTCGAGTTGCCCGAGAACCGAGTGGGCGATCTGGTGGTCGTATCGGAGAGGCTGACGGTCATCGGCAGTCGGCGCTCGCGACACGATCTCTCGGGCCTCGATGCCCCCCTGCGCTCCCACGGCGGAGTCTCGGAACAGCGCGTGCCACTCATCGCGAACCGCGCCGCCCCCGCGCTCCCGGCGCGGCGGTGGCGGAATTTCGACGCGTTCGACCTTGGGCTAAACCACCTCGCATGACACTTGCATGAGCACACCGCTACGATGCTGACCGCCACCCGAACCCCGCCAGCGCTGGGTCTCCCGTTGACGGAATCGATGCGCATCGCCGGCGAGCGCGTCGGCGCCGCGCGCACGCTCGAGGTGTTCAATCCGTATACGAACGACGTCGTGGGAACGGTGCCGCGAGCGGCCGTCGACGACATCCGCCGCGCGTTCGCAATCGCGCGGGCCTACAAGCCGACGCTCACCCGTTATGAGCGCTTCGAGATCTGCCGCAAGGCGAGCGACATGATTCGGCGACAGACCGAAGCTTTGTCCGATCTCATCACCGCCGAATGCGGAATCTGTAAGAAGGACTCGCTGTACGAAGTGGGTCGGGCAAGCGACGTCTTCCTGTTCGCGGGCAACGCTGCGCTCCAGGACGACGGGCAGGTGTTCTCGTGCGACCTGACACCCCACGGCAAATCGCGCAAGGTCTATACGCTGCGCGAGCCGCTGCTCGGCGTCATCTCGGCGATCACGCCGTTCAACCATCCGTTGAACCAGGTCGCGCACAAGATCGCGCCTGCGATCGCCACCAACAACCGGATGGTGCTGAAGCCGACGGAGAAGACCCCGTTGTCCGCGCTCGCGCTCGCCGACATCCTGTACGAGGCCGGTCTCCCGCCGCCGATGCTGTCGATCGTCACGGGAGACCCGCGCGAGATCGCCGACGAGATGCTCGTCAATCGCGACGTCGATCTCGTGACGTTCACCGGCGGTGTCGCCGTCGGTAAGTACATCGCCGCTAAGGCTGTGTACAAGCGGCAGGTACTCGAGCTCGGCGGCAACGACCCTATCATCGTCATGGAGGATGCCGATCTCGACGAGGCGGCGACCCTTGCCGCCACCGGTTCATACAAAAACTCGGGTCAGCGCTGTACGGCAGTGAAGCGGATGCTCGTGCACGAGCGCATCGCCGACGCATTCGTCGAGCGGCTGCTCGCGCGGACGCGTGCGTGGACGTTCGGCAATCCGGCCGACCGCGAAGTGGACATGGGAACGGTGATCGATGCCGCGGCCGCCACGACGTTCGAGTCGAAGGTGCGCGCGGCAATCGAGCAGGGAGCAACGCTTCTGCATGGCAACGAGCGCAACGGCGCGCTGTACTCGCCGACGATGCTCGACCACGTACGGCCGGAGATGGACGTCGTGCGGACCGAAACGTTCGGACCGGTGTCGCCCGTCATCCGCTTCGCCGACATCGACGAAGCGATCCGCATTTCGAACGGGACCGCGTACGGTCTTTCATCGTCGGTCTGCACGAACCGCCTCGACTACATCACCCGCTTCGTTCGGGAATTGCAGGTCGGCACCGTGAATGTCCGCGAGGTACCCGGCTATCGGCTCGAGCTCACGCCGTTTGGCGGCATCAAGGATTCGGGACTCGGCTACAAGGAGGGCGTGCAAGAGGCAATGAAGAGCTTCACCAACGTCAAGACCTATTCATTGCCCTGGTAAGTGCAGACCCTTCTCAACCTGCTCGCCGGCGTTTCACTCCTCGTATGGGGTACGCACCTCGTGCGCACGGGCATCCTGCGCCTGTACGGCGGCGATCTGCGGCGCGTGCTGCGGCGAAGCGTGTCGCATCGGGCCTCCGCGTTCTTCGCAGGGCTCGGTGTCACCGGCCTCATCCAGAGCAGCACGGCAACGGCGCTCATCGTCGCGTCATTTGCAGGCCAAGGGCTGATCGGTACCGCGCCTGCGCTCGCCGTCATGCTTGGCGCGGACGTCGGTACCGCGCTCGTCACGGTTCTGTTGTCGTTCGACCTGTCGTGGCTCGCGCCCCTTCTGATCTTCACGGGCATCGTGCTTTACCTGTCGAGCCAGGCGGGCGCCGCGGGTCGCTTCGGGCAGATCCTGATCGGCCTCGGACTCATCATGTTCGCGCTGCAATGGATTTCCGTTGCGGCACAGCCGATCGTCAAGGCAGCCGGCGTGCAGGTCATCTTCGCGTCGCTGACCGGCGATGTGCTGCTCGACATGCTGGTCGCCGCGATGTTCACGGTGCTGTGCTATTCGAGCCTCGCCGTCGTGCTGCTCGTCGCAACGCTCGCGTCGCTGCACGTGATCGCGCTCCCCGTCGCTCTCGGCCTCGTGCTGGGCGCGAACCTCGGCAGCGGTCTTCTGGGCATGCTCTCAACGCTTCGCGCCACGCCCGAGGCGCGCCGCGTGACGCTCGGCAACTTCCTCTTCAAGCTGATCGGCTGCGTGCTCGCGACTCCGCTCGTCGGCCACCTCGAAAGCTGGATCGCCGGCCTCGGCCTCGATCCCGCGCGCGAGGTCGTGCTGTTTCATCTGTTCTTCAACATCGCGCTTGCACTGCTGCTCGTGTTCTGGACGGAGCACATCGCACGCATCGCCGAGCGCATGCTTCCGGCGCGGCCGGTGTCCGAAGATCCCGCGAAGCCCCGCCACCTGGATCCTTCGGCGCTCGATACGCCCGGCCTCGCGATCGCCTGCGCAGCACGCGAAGCGATGCGCATTGGTGACGTCATCGAGCACATGCTGGCGGGGATGCTGACGGTCATAACCACGAACGACCGCACGCTCGCGGAACATCTTCGCCGCACCGACGACGTCGTCGATCAGCTTTACACGGCGGTCAAGCTGTACCTGACGCAAATCCCGCGCGAAGCGCTCGAGCAGCGCGAAGGTCGACGCTGGGCGGACATCGTCTCGTTCGCAATCAACATGGAACAGGTAGGCGACATCATCGAGCGCATCCTCACCGACGTCGAGGACAAGAAGATCGACAAGGGCCGCAACTTCTCCGAAGCGGGAATGGCCGAGATCTGCGATCTGCATGCGCGGCTGATCGCCAACCTCCGACTCGGATTGTCCGTTTTCCTGAATGGCGATCTGAAGCATGCGCAGGAGTTGCTTGCGCAGAAAGTGCTGTTCCGCGACCTCGAGCGTGCCTATGCGAACTCGCACCTCGGCCGGCTCGCCGGGAACACGCTCGAAAGCATCGAGACGTCGTCGCTGCACCTCGATCTCATCTCCGACCTCCGGCGGATCAACTCGCACATCTGCTCGATCGCCTACCCGATCCTCGAGGAAGCCGGCGTGCTTGCACACACTAGACTCAAGACGCAGGCGGAAAGTACCGCGGTCGCACCCGTCGCGTCGCCCGCAGCGGAGTCGGGCGCCACCGCGTGGCAAAAGGCGGCCCCGCTTGTTCAGCGCGGCGGAGGCATCAGCACTTGACGGTGCCGCTTCGAAGGCACCGCACGCATCCTTCTTAGCGATGCCGGCGCAGGAGCTGTCGCTCGGCATCACGCTCGCGGTTCTGGTCGCCGCACTGCTGCATGCGAGCTGGAACGCCATGCTCAAGGGCGCACCCGGCGGCGACCCGATGCTCGACACGGCCTCCGTCGTCGCCGGCTCATGCATCTGGGCGCTCGTGCTGCTGCCGTTCGTTCCGCTGCCCGATCCTGCCGCCTGGAAATACGTAGCGGCATCGTCGGTCATTCACTTCGCGTACTACATCACGCTCGCGCACGCATACCGTACCGGCGACCTCTCGTTCGCGTACCCGCTGATGCGTGGCTCGGCGCCGCTGATCGTGACCGTGCTCGGCATCGTGTTCCTCGGCGAGTTGCCGACGCTGCACGTCGCCATCGGCATCCTCCTGATTTGCGCGGGCATCGTCAGCATTGCGTTCGTGCGCCGCGAGCGACACGCGCCGGCGGCCACGGCGTGGGCGCTCGCGAACGCCGCGATCATTGCCGCCTATACGCTTGTCGACGGCAGCGGCGCGCGCGCGTCGGGCAATGCGATCGCGTACGTCACGTGGCTCATTTTTCTCGAAGGCCTGCCGTTCCTCGCGTGGATCGCCTGGCGGGGCCGCCGCCCGGCGCTAGCGTACCTTCAGCGAGGGTGGAGACGCGGCCTCCTCGGTGGCGCGTTCAGCCTCGCCGCCTACGGCATCGTGCTGTATGCGATGACCCGCGCGCCGGTCGCTGCCGTTGCAGCGCTGCGAGAAACGTCGGTGCTGTTCGCAGCGCTGATGGGCGCGGTGTGGCTGAAGGAGGGCCTCGGACCAATGCGTCTCGCGGGCGCAGCGAGCGTCGTCGCCGGCGTGGCCGCACTTAAGCTATAGCCGTTGCTTGTTGATACTGTCTGCCTCATCGGCACGGAGGAGATGAAGCGATGACGAGCGAGCGTCCGCCGGGCAGCGCGCGCGTAGTGGTCGTCGGCGGGGGAATTGCCGGTGCTTCCACTGCCTATCACCTGACGAAGCTCGGCATTGCCGATGTCGTGCTGCTCGAACAGGGGCGGCTCACGTGCGGTACGACGTGGCATGCAGCGGGTCTCGTCGGGCAGACCCGCGCGACGCGAAACGCGACGCGGATGAGCCGCTACAGCATCGAGCTCTACGCGTCGCTCGAGCGGGAGACCGGGCTCGCCACCGGCTGGAAGCAATGCGGCAGCGTCAACGTCGCGCGGACTGCGGAGCGAATGAAACTGATGCGCCGCCAGATGGCGCGTGCGCAAAGCTTCGGCGTCGAGTTCGAGTGGCTCTCGCCCGATGACGTGGCAGCGCGGGTGCCGCTGCTGCGCACCGACGATCTTGCAGGCGGCGTGTGGATTCCGGGCGACGGCAAGGCCAATCCGACCGACCTTGCGCAGTCGCTTGCGAAGGGCGCGCGAATGCGCGGCGCGCGGATATTCGAGAACACGCAGGCGACTGCGGTTCACCAACGCAATCGCCGGGTGGAACGGATCGAATGGAGATGCGGCGA
>JBKPOL010000038.1:0-3811 GCA_046733075.1 Pseudomonadota bacterium
ACACTTGCGCGTAACCCCTTGGTTCATGTGGTGGGCGATACTGGGTTCGAACCAGTGACCCCTGCCGTGTGAAGGCAGTGCTCTACCGCTGAGCTAACCGCCCCGCGAACCCAGACAGGAGCCGCGATTTAACCATAGCGAAGGGGCCAGTTCAAACCGACCGGGCGGTTGTGTCTAAGGCCGTCCTGGACAAATACGCACTGATTCGGTGCACTGCTGCTGGGGACCCTGTACTCGGTCCCTGCGCCCCGATTTGCCCGGGACTTGTTCCCAAACGCTTTTTCCCTCCTGGCTCAGCCGTTGCTCATGTGAACGACCTCGTTGCAAACCCGATGCTGTCATCCCCGCCCTTCGATGAAATGCGTGTGGCGGACGGGTCGGTTCGCTCCCATTACCGGGCTTTCGCGGACTGGCTCGAGCGCACGCCCCCCGATCGCATCGCGCAGAAGCGCGGCGAGGCGGAACGCATTTTTCATCGCGTCGGCATCACGTTCGCCGTCTACGGTGAGCAGGGCGGAACCGAGCGCCTGATTCCGTTCGATCTCGTTCCGCGGATCATTCCCGCAAACGAATGGGCGCGACTCGAAGCGGGTCTCGCACAGCGCGTTCGCGCGCTGAACCTGTTTCTTGGCGACATCTATCACGAGCAGGCGATTCTGCGCGCGAACGTCGTTCCGACGGAGCGCGTGCTCGGTAATACGCAATATCGACGCGAGATGGTGGGCGTCGATGTGCCGCAAGGGATCTATTCGCACGTCGCTGGCGTTGACGTCGTGCGTGCGGACGGCGGCCGCTACTACGTGCTCGAGGACAACCTGCGCGTTCCCTCCGGCGTGTCCTACATGCTCGAGAACCGCAAGATGATGATGCGGCTCTTTCCCGAGCTTTTCGCGACGCGCTCCATTCGCCCGGTCCAGCATTACCAGGACCGGCTGCTCGAGACGCTGCGCGCAGTCGCGCCGGCGGGCGAGGAACGGCCGACCGTGGCGGTACTCACCCCCGGCGCCTACAACTCGGCTTACTTCGAGCACGCGTTCCTTGCGCAGCAGATGGGCGTCGAGCTCGTCGAGGGACGTGATCTCTTTGTGCAGAACGACACTGTCTACATGTGGACAACGCGCGGAGCACAGCGGGTGCACGTGATCTATCGTCGCGTCGACGACGATTTCCTGGATCCGCTCGTGTTTCGCGCCGACTCGGTGCTCGGCGTTCCCGGACTCTTCGCTGCGTACCGTGCCGGTCGGGTCACGCTTGCAAATGCGATCGGCACCGGCGTGGCAGACGACAAGTCGATTTATCCGTACGTGCCGGACATGATCCGCTTCTACCTCGCGGAGGAGCCCATCCTCGACAACGTGCCGACGCTGATGCTTTATCGAAACGAGGATCGGGCGAACGCGCTCGCGAACCTGGAGCGGCTGGTGGTCAAGGAAGTCCACGGCGCCGGCGGCTACGGAATGCTGATTGGTCCCGCGTCCACGGCGGCGGAGCGCGAAGCTTTTCGGCAACGTATCCTTGCGGCCCCCGACCGCTATATCGCGCAGCCCACGCTCGCGCTCTCGACGTGCCCGACGTTCGTTGCGAGCGGACTCGCGCCACGGCATATCGACTTGCGGCCCTATATCCTTTGCGGCAAGGGGGTGACGATCGTCCCGGGCGGTCTCACCCGCGTCGCGCTGCGCGAAGGGTCGCTGGTGGTCAATTCATCGCAGGGCGGCGGCACCAAGGACACGTGGGTGCTCGCGCCCGACGAGGACGCCGCGCCGCAGTCCCAATCGCAATCGCAGTCGTCCATCGGATTGGGCCAGCACGGGTCATCGCAGCCGCAGAGCGACCACGAGGGAGAGTCTTTCCCGTCGCAATCACAGTCCCAGTCGCAGCCCTGAGCAGGCCAATGCGCAGCGAATTTCGACGCCATTCACGATGCTGAGCCGCACGGCGAACGATCTCTACTGGATGGCGCGTCACATCGAGCGGGCGGAGAACACCGCGCGCCTGCTCGACGTCACGTATCGCACGTCGCTCCTGCCGTACGAAGTGCGGGAGCCCGGCCTCGGTTGGGCCGATCCCTGGTCGGTCCCGCTCGTCACGCTGGGGCTTGCCACGTCGTTCTATCAGCGCCACGCAACACTGACGGCGGAGAACGCGCTGCGCTTCATGATCTTCGACGCCGCCAATCCATCGTCGATCCACGAATGCCTGCGCGTCGCGCGTGAATCCGCGCGCTCGGTTCGAAGCGCAATCACGTCCGAGATGTACGAGGACTTGAATTCGGCCTGGATCGACATGCGCGCCTACGATTACGAGCGGATCCAGGCGAGCGGCGTCTCCGACTTCCTGGATTGGGTGAAGATGCGCTCGCATCTCTTCCGGGGCGTGACCTTCGGCACGATGCTTCGCGACGAGGCGTACCACTTCATCCGCCTGGGCACGCACATGGAGCGCGCTGACAACACGGCCCGCATTCTGGATACCAAATA
Organism: Pseudomonadota bacterium; assembly: GCA_046733075.1. Lineage (GTDB taxonomy): Bacteria > Pseudomonadota > Gammaproteobacteria > Burkholderiales > Casimicrobiaceae > VBCG01. Next base: position 2,481 of record JBKPOL010000038.1, read on the forward strand.
CCATATCCTCCTGCCGTCGCTTGCCGACGTCGGCGGCGCCGTCGATTACTATCAGTGGGCTTCACTTCTGCAATCGCTGTCCGGCTTCGAGTCGTACCGGAAAATCTACAGCGACGTCATCGCGCCTCAGCGCATTGCCGAGCTCCTGATCCTTCGCGACGACATGCCGCGGTCGTTGCACAGTTGCATGAACTTCATTCACGATACGCTCGGCATCCTTTGCGATGATCACAGCCGCGAGCTCGAGCGCCAGTCGGGCGAGCTGCATGCTCGACTGCATTACGCGCGCACCGACGACATCATGGAGCACGGACTGCACGAATATCTGATGGACTTTCTCGAGCATATCTCGCGTCTCGGCGCCGAAATAAATCGGGTGTTCCTCGTGCCTTCGTATCAACCGGTCGGCGAACTGCCGCCGATCACTCCGCCCCGCGCGCCGGCAACTGCACCGCGCGCAGCGGATGCACTGCGTTAGAATTCATTCGAATACAAACGATATTTCGCGTTACCTCTGATGACCTATTGCGTGGCCATGTCCCTGGACGCCGGGATGATCTTCGCGTCCGACTCCCGCACGAACGCCGGCGTCGACCAGATCGCACGGTTCTCGAAGATGCGCGTGTTTGCGCGCGACAACGATCGGGTGATTGTCATGCTCTCTTCCGGGAACCTGTCGATCACGCAGAACGCGATCAACATCGTCGAGCAGCACGCCCGCACGGCGGCCAAGGACGACACCCACATCTGGAATGCGTCGTCGATGTTCGAGGTGGCGCGGCTGCTGGGTGATGCGCTGCGGGAGGTGAAGGATCGCGACGGCCCGTACATGACTCAGAACAACATCGACGCGTCCGCCAACTTCATCGTGGGCGGGCAGGTCCACGGCGAGGCGCCGCGGCTCTTCGAGGTGTACACCGAAGGCAACTTCATCGAAGCTACCCCCGACACGTGCTACTTCCAGATCGGCGAGTCGAAGTACGGGAAGCCGGTGATCGACCGCGTCGTGCATCGGGGCACGTCGCTGCTCGACGCGACGAAGTGCACAATCGTCTCGTTCGACTCGACGATGCGATCCAATATTTCGGTAGGGCTGCCGATCGATCTCCTCGTCTACGAGACAGGCAGCCTGAAGGTCTCGCTGCAGCGCAGGATCCAGGAGTACGACCCGTACTTCCAGATGGTTCACCACCAGTGGGGCGAGGGCCTGCGGCGCGTGTTCGCGCAGCTTCCCGATCCCGACTGGCTGTAGCCGCCACCGGCAAATCATGCCGATCCGCGTTGCGCTGGCGCATCGCACGAGCTATCGGTACGACCGCTCGGTCTCGCTG
>JBKPOL010000039.1:0-9006 GCA_046733075.1 Pseudomonadota bacterium
GTCCCCCGCACCGCCGGCCGACCGCACATGGCGCACGCTCGCCGCGATGTTCGCCTCATCGCGTTCTATCTGCCGCAATTTCATCCGATTCCCGAGAACGATCGATGGTGGGGCAGGGGCTTCACGGAATGGCGCAATGTCGTGCGTGCGCGCCCCAACTTCGCACAGCACTACCAGCCGCATCTGCCGTCGGAGCTCGGCTTCTACGATCTGCGCCTGCCTGAAACCCTCGTGCTGCAGGCGGACCTCGCCGCCTCGCACGGGATTCACGCCTTCTGCTATTACTACTACTGGTTCTCCGGGGCATCATGCCCGGATGGGACAATACGACGCCGCGCGGAGCGGACCGGTCGCACATCGTCGTGAACGCGGAGCCGGCAAATTACGGCCGCTGGCTGCGCGGACTTGTGGAGCACGGGCGCGGACTGCCCGAAGACGACCGGTTCACCTTCGTCAACGCGTGGAACGAATGGGGAGAAGGATGCCACCTCGAACCCGACATTCGGTACGAAAGGGCGTTTCTGGAAGCAACCGCGCTCGCGTGACGCGCTACGTTCCGGCCGCTGCGCCGCGTCCGGCCTTATCCGTTCAAAGAGCCGCAACATCATGACCAAACGCAACGCGTTCTATGCACAGTCCGGCGGCGTCACCGCCGTCATCAATGCAAGCGCCGCCGGCGTCATCGAAACGGCGCGTGCGAATCGCTCCCGCATCGGACGCGTGCTCGCGGGACGCAATGGCATCATCGGCGCGCTGACCGAGGACCTGATCGACACGGGGAAGGAGTCGGCGCGCGACATCGCGGCGCTTCGGCACACGCCGGCGGGCGCGTTCGGCTCGTGTCGCTACAAGCTGAAGAGCATCGAGGAGAGCCGCGCGCAATACCAGCGAATAATCGACGTGTTCCGCGCGCATGACATCGGCTACTTCTTCTACAACGGCGGCAACGACTCGGCCGACACGTGCCTCAAGGTCGCGCAGATCGCCGAGACGCTCGACTACCCGCTCATCGCCGTGCACGTGCCGAAGACCGTCGACAACGACCTCGTCGTGACCGATAACTGTCCGGGCTTCGGCTCCGTCGCCAAGTACGTCGCAACGTCGATGCGTGAAGCTGCATTCGACGTCGCCTCGATGGCCAAGACATCCACCAAGGTGTTCGTGCTCGAGGTCATGGGGCGCCACGCGGGATGGATCACGGCCGCCGTCGGGATGGCGGAAGATGCAGCGACACCGATTCCGCTCGTGCTGCTCTTTCCGGAGGTGCCGTTCGACGAGGCGAAGTTCATGGATGCCGTCGATGCCCGCGTGCGGCAATTCGGCTACTGCTGTGTCGGGGTTTCCGAAGGTTTGCAGAATGCCGAGGGGAAGCTCATGGCCGAGGCCGGAACCCGCGACGCCTTCGGGCACGCGCAGCTTGGCGGGGTGGGACCGCTGATCGCAAAGCTTGTGCAAGACCGGCTTCGCTACAAATACCACTGGGCGGTGGCCGACTATCTGCAACGCGCCGCGCGCCACCTGGCATCGAAGACCGACCTCGAGCAGTCCTACGCGGTAGGACGGGCCGCCGTGCGGCTTGCGCTGCAGGGCCGCAACGCGGTGATGCCGGCGATCATCCGCGTTTCCGATCGTCCGTATCGCTGGAAGATCACCGCTGCACCGCTCCGCGAAGTCGCGAACAAGGAAAAGATGCTGCCGCGCGACTTCATCAGCGCCGACGGCTACGGCATCACCGACAAGGCACGGGCCTATCTTGCGCCGCTGATGAAGGGGGAAGCGCCTCCTCCGTACCGCGACGGTCTGCCGCAATATGTCCGCCTGAAGAACATCGAGGTTCCGAAAAAACTCGAAACAGCATTCGAGATCTGACGACATGTCCTGGCGGAGGGACGCGCGATGAGCAAGCAGGTCGATTACTACTTCACGCCGATGTCGCCGTTCGTCTATCTCGGCCACGCGCGATTCGTGGCGCTCGCACAACGTCACGGCGCGGCGATCGCCGTCAAGCCGATCAACCTCGGCCAGGTGTTCCCGGTTTCCGGAGGGCTGCCGCTCGCCAAGCGTGCTCCCCAGCGCCAGGCGTATCGGCTCGTCGAGATCAAGCGATGGTCGTCGTATCTGCAGATTCCGATGAACCCGAACCCCAGGTTCTTTCCCGTGGCGGGCGATCTTGCGCCGAGGTGGATCCTCGCCGCCCTCGAACAGGACGTCGACCTCGCCCTGAACCTGATCGGCGCCCTCGGTCGCGCCGTGTGGGCCGAGGACCGCGACATCGGGGATGCGGCGACGCTTTCGGAGATTGCCCGCGGTCTCGGCGGGGATGACGCTGCGCTCGACGAGCGCGCCAATGCGCCGGACACCGGCGTCCATTACGCGGTGCTGACGCAGGAGGCGATCGACCGCGGCGTCTTCGGCGCGCCTACGTACGTGTACGGCGGCGAACTCTTCTGGGGACAGGACCGGCTCGACTTTTTGGACCGCGCACTGGCAAAATAGCGAGTTTTGGCGGCGGGGCGCCTTTTTCAGTCCGCAGCCCTGCGGCCAGCACGAGCGGCCGGTCCCCGTGAGCGGCCTTATGCCCCGCGGCAGCGACCGTGTCATCGCGCGCGCCCGCAGAATGGCGCTCGCGGTCGTTCACATTCACGCTTCTCTGGGGAGACTTCGATGTCCAATCCGCTCATCTTCGCGCTTGTCTGCGCGATAGCGGCGATCGTGTACGGCGTGGTTTCGATCCGCTGGATTCTCGCGAAGCCCGCCGGCAATACGCGAATGCAGGAAATCGCGGCGGCGATCCAGGCTGGCGCCCAGGCCTACCTCAACCGGCAGTACACGACGATCGGCATCGTCGGCGTCATTCTCTTCGTCATCATCGGCTTTTTCCTGAGCTGGACGACCGCGGGCGGTTTTGCGCTCGGCGCCATCCTCTCCGGCCTCGCCGGCTACATCGGGATGAACGTCTCGGTGCGCTCCAACGTGCGCACGGCGCAGGCGGCAAGCGTCGGCCTGAACGACGCGCTCGCGCTGGCGTTTCGCGGCGGCGCGATCACGGGCATGCTTGTCGTCGGGCTCGGCCTGCTCGGCGTCGCCGGGTTCTACTGGTTTCTCGTCGGCACGGCACATTACGCGCCCAATCTGATGAACGAGGGATTGCACGGCGCAATCGAGCCGCTCGTCGGCCTGGCGTTCGGCGGCTCGCTGATATCGATCTTCGCGCGTCTCGGCGGCGGCATCTTCACCAAAGGCGCCGACGTGGGCGCGGACCTCGTCGGCAAGGTCGAGGCGGGCATTCCGGAGGACGACCCGCGCAATCCGGCGGTCATCGCCGACAACGTGGGCGACAACGTCGGCGACTGCGCAGGCATGGCGGCGGACCTCTTCGAGACGTACGCCGTCACGATCGTCGCGACGATGCTGCTTGGCGCGCTGCTGATGCCGTCGATTGCAACCGCCGCCGTCACGTATCCGCTGGTGCTCGGCGGCTTCTCGATCCTCGCGTCGATCGTCGGTTGCTACTTCGTCAAGGCACGCGACGGCGGCAAGATCATGAACGCGCTGTATCGGGGCCTGATCGTTGCCGGCGTCATCTCGGCCATCGGCTTCTTCATCATCACGCAGATGATGATGGGTGACATCGGGTCCGCGGATCCGTCGCTGTCGCCAATACGGCTGTTCGGCGCTTCACTCGTCGGCCTCGTCCTAACCGCCGCGATGGTCGTCATTACCGAGTACTACACGGGAACCGACTTCAAGCCGGTCAAGCACGTCGCGTCGGCCTCGACCACGGGCCATGCGACGAACATCATCGCGGGTCTCGGCGTGTCGATGAAGGCCACGGCGTGGCCGGTCATCGCCGTGTGCGTCGCGATCCTCGCGTCCTACTGGTGCGCCGGTCTCTACGGCATCGCGATCGCGGCGACGTCGATGCTGTCGATGACCGGCATCATCGTTGCGCTCGATGCCTACGGGCCGATCACCGATAACGCCGGCGGCATCGCGGAGATGGCGAACATGCCGCAGAACGTGCGCGCGATAACCGATCCGCTCGACGCCGTCGGCAATACGACGAAGGCCGTAACCAAGGGTTATGCGATTGGTTCCGCTGGACTGGCGGCGCTCGTGCTCTTCGCCGATTACACGCACGCGCTCGACACGGCGCATCTGTCGACGAGCTTCGACTTGTCGAACCACATGGTGATCATCGGGCTCTTCCTCGGTGGCTTGATCCCATATCTGTTCGGTGCGATGGCAATGGAAGCCGTGGGCCGTGCGGCCGGCGCGGTGGTCGTCGAAGTGCGTCGGCAGTTCCGCGACATCAAGGGCATCATGGAAGGCACCGCGAAGCCCGAGTACGGCGTGGCCGTCGACATGCTCACGCGCGCGGCGATCCGCGAAATGATCGTGCCATCGCTTCTTCCGGTGCTCGTTCCGGTGGTCGTCGGCCTCGTGCTCGGACCGCAGGCGCTCGGCGGATTGCTGATGGGAACGATCGTCACCGGCCTCTTCGTCGCGATTTCCATGACGACCGGCGGCGGCGCATGGGATAACGCGAAGAAGTACATCGAGGACGGCCATCACGGTGGCAAGGGCTCGGACGCCCACAAGGCGGCAGTGACCGGCGACACCGTCGGCGATCCCTACAAGGACACCGCGGGTCCGGCCGTCAACCCGCTGATCAAGATCATCAACATCGTCGCGCTGATGATCGTGCCGCTGCTCGCGATCCATGGGACCGAAACGTCGCGCCCGACGACGACGACCGCGCCGATCAGCACGACCGGCGCGCCGGCACCTGCTTCGACTCCCGCTCCGGGGAAGTAGCGCCTTCGCATCCACGTGTTGCGCGAACGTCATCGCGCTGCTCGGCTGCGCGCGAGTACGCCGATGCTTGCGAACGTGAGCCGCCTCGCGAGGTCGTCGATGTGCATGCGCGCGTTCGTGGTCGCGGTTGCCATTGCCGCTGCCTCAAGCGCGGACGCGCAAGGTGTGGCGACCCCGCCCGAGGTCCCGTCGGGCTGGATCGACAAGACGCCCGTGCAGAGCCGTCATTTCATGGTGGCGGCTGCCCATCCCCTCGCGACCCAGGCGGGCTACGACATCCTGCGCGCAGGCGGCACCGCGGCCGACGCGACGGTCGCGATGCAGCTGGTGCTGGGCCTCGTCGAGCCGCAATCATCGGGACTGGGCGGCGGCGCATTCGTCCTTCATCACGAGGCTAGATCCGGACGGCTGGTCGCCTACGACGGTCGCGAGACGGCACCGGCGGCGGCCACGCCCGATCGCTTCCTCGGTGCCGACGGCCGGCCGATGGCCTTCTCCGACGCCGTCGTCGGCGGTCGCTCGGTCGGCGTGCCGGGAACCGTCAAGTTGCTCGAGATACTGCACCGGCGGCACGGCCGGCTGGCGTGGGCGAAGCTGTTCGAGCCAGCGATTGCGCTTGCCGAAAATGGATTCGCAATCTCGCCGCGTCTCAACACGCTCATTGCTTCCGAGACGAATTGGCCGCAGGCACTGGCGCGTGACTATTTTCTGACGTCGGAAGGACAGCCTCGCGCCGCCGGCGCCCTTCTGCGCAATCCGCGCTATGCGCAGACGTTGCGCATGCTGGCGGCACAAGGAGCGAAGCCGTTCTACGAAGGCTCGATCGCCGGGGACATCGTGCGCACGGCGAACGAAGCGCCGCGCAATGCGGGTGACCTCGCCCTCGCCGATCTCGCGCGCTACGACGTCAAGGTGCGCACGCCAGTGTGCGGCACATACCGAGCATATCGCGTCTGCGGAATGCCGCTGCCATCGTCGGGAGGAACGACGGTGCTGCAGATCCTCAAGATGCTCGAACCCTATGACATCGCTTCGATGGGCCCTGCGTCGTTCTGGAGCGTCCACTTCGTGAGCGAAGCGGAACGCCTTGCATACGCCGATCGCAGCGTGTACATGGCCGACCCGGATTTCTATCGTCCGCCCGCGGGACTCCTCGACGACGATTATCTGCACGCGCGATCGTTGCTGATCTCCGCACACCGCAGTCTCGACGTGGCGGCCCCCGGCGAACCGGCACGCCGCGCCGCGCGCGCGCCGCAGCTCGCTTCGGGCCGCGACGCTGCCGCCGAGTTTCCATCGACGTCGCACATCGTCGTCGTGGACAGGGAAGGCAACGCGGTGTCGATGACGTCGACGATCGAGGACCAGTTCGGCAGTCGCCTGATGACCGAAAGCGGGTTCCTGCTCAACAACGAGCTCACCGACTTCTCGTTCGTGCCCAGCGAGAACGGTCGGCCCGTCGCCAATCGCGTCGAGCCCGGGAAGCGTCCGCGCTCGTCGATGGCGCCGACGATGGCCTATGACGATCGAGGACGGGTTGCGATCATCACCGGCTCGCCCGGCGGGCCGGCGATCATCGATTACGTCGTCAAGACACTGCTCGCGATCATCGACTGGAAGCTTGATCCGCAAGCCGCCGTGGCGTTGCCGAATTTCGGGAGCCTGAACGGACCGACCGATCTCGAGAAGGACACGCCGGTCGTGGCGCTGGAGCCCAGGCTGCAGGCACTCGGTCACCGAACGCGTGTGAGCGAGCAGACGAGCGGCGTGCAGGTCATCGTGCGCACGCCACGCGGCTGGATCGGCGGCGCCGACCCGCGCCGCGAAGGCATCGTCCTCGGCGACTAACGATGCCAATCGCCGATGTGTTCTCCGCGGCGGTGTTGCTGCTGCTCGTCATCGACCCTTTCGGAAACGTGCCGGTCGTCATCGCCGCGCTCGCCAACGTCGCGCCCCCTCGACGCGCGCCGATCGTGCTTCGGGAGTGCGCCGCCGCGTATGTGTTGCTGCTCGCGTTCATGTTCGGGGGCCAGACCTTCCTGCAGTGGCTGCAGCTTTCGCAGGTATCGCTGACGATTGCCGGCGGGATCATCTTGTTCCTGATCGCGTTGCGGATGGTGTTCCGGCATCCCGACGGAATATTGGGCGACCCGCCCGGTGGTGAGCCGTTTCTCGTGCCACTCGCCATTCCGTCGATCGCCGGTCCGTCCGCCTTGGCCACCGTCATGCTGATGGCGACGCGTTCCCCGGCGCAGTGGCTGTCGTGGATCCTTGCGCTGACGGCGGCGATGGCGGCCACGACGATCGTGCTGCTGGGCGCGCACCGGCTCCAGCGCATGCTGGGCGAGCGCGGCATGCTTGCCGTCGAGCGCCTGATGGGGCTCGTGCTGACCGCGCTTGCCGTTCAGATGCTCCTCGACGGCGTGCGCACATTTGCCCACGAGCTCGCGGACCTCGGATGAGGAATAGACGGGAACCGGTGCTGTTACCCTTGTGATCCACGAGGGAAGCCCGTCCACCGCACGCCATGCCCGCAGCCCGGCTCTCCTGATGGTCGAACGCTACAATCGCGCGGCAATCGCGCTGCACTGGATCACGGCGCTGCTGATCATCGGCAACCTGCTGCTCGGCGTATCGATGGTGCAACTTCCCATTTCGCCGCGGAAGCTTCACTGGTACCTCTGGCACAAGTCGATCGGCGGCACCGTTTTCCTGCTTACGTCGTTGCGGCTCGTGTGGCGGGCCGTGCGTCCGCACCCCGACCCCGTCGCGATGCCTTCCTGGCAACGGCGGGCGTCCGTCGTCTCCCACGTCATGCTGTATCTGCTCCTGCTCGTGATCCCGATTTCGGGTTGGCTCTACAGTTCAGCCACCGGTGTAGAGGTGGTCTATCTCGGTGCAATTCCGTTGCCGAACCTTGTACCCAAGGACAAGGCGCTGGCCGATACGTTGCGACTCGTCCATATCGGGCTCAACACGCTCCTCGTTGCTGTCGTCGGCGTCCACGTCGCGGCAGCGCTCAAGCACCACTTCCTGGATGGCGACGCCGTGCTTGCGCGGATGCTGCCGATTCGCAAACGCAACCCTTCCATCCCATGATCCCTCGACGGTTCCTTGCGCTCGCGCTTGCTCTTGCATTCGTGTCCGGGACGGCCCAGGCAGCCGGTGTCGTCGCCGGCAAGAGCGAGATCGCCTTCACGATGAAGCAGATGGGCGTCAACTTCGACGGCCGCTTCAGGAAGTGGAAGGCCGACGTCGTCTTCGCGCCGAATGCGCTCGACAAGTCGAAGGCCGATGTCGACGTCGATCTCGGCAGTCTCGATCTCGCGAGCACCGAGTCGGAGGCGGAGGCGAAGGGTCCGCTGTGGTTCAATACGGCACAATTCCCGGTGGCGCACTTTGTTTCGACGTCCATCAAAGGCCTTGGCGGCGATCGCTACGAGATCGCGGGCAAGCTTTCGATGAAGGGAATCACGCGAGATTGCGTCGTGCCGATCGCGGTAAAGACCGACTCCGCCGGCACCCGGATCGCAGAGGGCAGTTTTTCACTCAAGCGGCTCGCGTACAAGGTCGGCGAGGGAGAGTGGGCCGATACGGGCAGGGTCGCCGACGACATCCGGGTGCGCGTCCGCATGGTGCTCGAGCCGGGTGCCTAGCATCGCTCCAAAATGGGAATAGCGTCTGCGTACGGCTGTTTACCGGCGCGCCCATGCGTTCGACGATGCCCGTCCGCTGTTTTACGTTTATTGGAGAAGGAGGAACACCAATGATTACCCGACTCGCACTCGCCGCCGTTGCCACGCTGATCGCGCTCCCGGCCGTCGCGGAGGAAACGTATGTAATCGACCCGGTTCATTCCCAACCTCAATGGGTTGCGACCCACATCGGCTTCTCCAACCAGCATGGAAGCTTCGGCAAGGCGACCGGCAAGATCGTGCTCGACCGGCCGGCTAAGAAAGGGTCCATCGACGTCACGATCGACGCTGCATCGATCAGGACGTACAGTGACCGGCTCGATCAGATCGTCAAGGGCGAGCGTTTTTTCAACGTCGAAAAATTCCCGACGCTGACGTTCAAGTCGACCAATCTGGCGTTCGAGGGCGACAACCTTGTCGGCGCGGACGGCGAACTGACGATGCTCGGGGTCACGAAGCCCGTCAGCCTGAAGGTCACGAACTTCACATGCGG
>JBKPOL010000040.1:0-4896 GCA_046733075.1 Pseudomonadota bacterium
ACGCTGAGTTGAGACAAACGGTCGCATGCCCGACGCGGGCGGTCTTGTTTGCGGCAGGATCAAGCAAGACGGTATTCGCCGCCTGCGCCCGTTACCTCTCGCCGGCAGCGTCGCGGCGCGTGGGGTACGATCTAATATTGCAAGCGACCGGAAGGCGCCATCCCGCCTCCTAACCGACGTAGGAATGCACGTGATCCATTGCGTATTGCATGACCCGGACGATTCCGTTGCCGTCGTCGTCGTCGAAGGCATCAAGGCCGGCACGCCGTTGACGGGACTGATCCTCGACGAGGACCGGACGATCCAGCTCGAATGCCGGCAGGACATTCCGATCGGCCACAAGGTGGCGCTGAAGGACATGGCCGTGGGCGACACCGTGATCAAGTACGGTGTCGACATCGGGAAGGTGGTGCAGCCGATACGGAAGGGGGAGCATGCCCACGTCCACAACATCAAAACCAAACGCTGGTGATCGGCTTCGTCTTAAGACGCCATGCTTCGTTGCTCGTCCGCTCCGCTGCTCACGTACGTCAAAGTACGCTCCGCTGCTCGCAGACGCCCGCCTCGCCTGACGCCCGAATACTCGCCGCTCGCGAGCCTCCGTCACGCTCCACATCCGAGTACTGCGGCTCGGCAGCGTCCGTGCGGCTCCACGTCCGAATACTCACCGCTCGGCATCGCGCGTGAACGCTCCGCAGTCGAAGCTTCGCCGCTCCCGCGGGCTGCGCTCGCGCATTGCTGACCGCATCGAGAAAGTGACTCCATGAAACAGAGCTTCCTGGGATATCGCCGTGAGAACGGCCGCGTTGGTGTACGCAATCACGTCATCATCCTGCCCGTCGACGACTTGTCGAATGCCGCGGCTGAAGCGGTCGCCAACAACATCAAGGGCGCGCTTGCCATTCCGCATCCGTATGGCCGGCTGCAGTTCGGGGCCGACCTCGAGCTCCATTTCCGCACGCTTATCGGCGCCGGCAGCAATCCGAACGTCGCCGCGGTCGTCGTCATCGGGATCGAGGATCAGTGGACGAAGCGCGTCGTCGACGCCATCGCGAAAACGGGCAAGCCCGTCCAGGGCTTCGGCATCGAGTTGCACGGCGACCACGACACGATCCTGCGTGCGTCGAAGGCGGCGCGCGAGTACGTGCAGTGGGCGAGCGAGCTCACCCGTACCGAATGCGCGCTGTCCGACCTCTGGGTTTCCACCAAGTGCGGAGAATCCGACACGACGTCGGGGTGCGGGGCGAACCCGACCGTCGGCGACGCGTTCGACAAGCTGTACGAGGCCGGATGCACGCTCGTCTTCGGTGAGACGACCGAGTTGACCGGCGGCGAGCAGATCGTGGCCGCACGTTGCCGCGACGACCAGGTGCGCGCGGATTTCATGCGCGTGTTCGACCGTTATCAGGACGTGGTGAACCGCCACAAGACGTCGGATCTGTCGGACTCGCAGCCGACCAAGGGCAACATCGCGGGCGGGCTCACGACCATCGAGGAGAAGGCGCTCGGCAACATCCAGAAGATCGGCCGCAAGTGCATGGTCGACGGCGTGCTCGACAAGGCGGAAATGCCGACGCATGCGGGGCTGTGGTTCATGGACAGCTCCTCGGCTGCGGCGGAAATGGTGACGCTCTGTGCGGCATCGGGATACGTTGTCCACTTCTTTCCGACCGGGCAGGGCAATGTGATCGGCAATCCCGTGCTGCCGGTCATCAAGATCTGCGCCAACCCGCGCACGGTGCGCACGATGAGCGAGCACGTCGACGTCGACACGTCGGGACTCCTGCAGCGCGAGATCAACCTCGATCAGGCGGGCGACAAGCTTCTCGACATGATGTTCCGCACGGCGAATGGCCGCCTGACTGCGGCGGAGGCGCTCGGGCATCGCGAATTCGTGCTGACGCGCCTCTATGAGAGCGCGTGACACATAAAGAAGAACGATCGAATACCGGAGGAGATCAAGGGATCATGGATTGGAGATCGAGAAACGGGCCGCTTCGGCGCGCGCGATCGGTGCAACTCGCGTTCGTCGCAGCAATGCTGTGCGCGCTGTCACCGCTCTCGCGCGCGGAATTGAGCGAGATCAACGTCGCGCAACAGTACGGGATCAGCTACCTGCCGCTGATGATCATGGAGGATCAGAAGCTGATCGACAAGCATGCGAAGGCGGCCGGTGCGGACGTCAAGGTGGGCTGGGCGAAGTTCGCCGGCGGCAACGTGATGAACGACGCGCTCCTCTCCAACAGCCTGCAATTCGCGTCCGGTGGCGTGGGACCGTTCGTCACGCTGTGGGCGAAGACGCGCGGCAATCTCGAGGTCAAGGCGGTGTCTGCGATCAACTCGATGCCGCTCTATCTGGTCACGCGCAACCCGGCGGTCAAGACGCTGAAGGACTTCACCGAAAAGGACAAGATCGCGCTGCCGGCAGTCAAGGTTTCAATCCAGGCGGTGACGCTGCAGATGGCCGCGGAACAGGCGTTCGGGCCGGGCCAGCAAAACAAGCTCGACGCGTTGACCGTGACGATGTCGCACCCGGATGCGCAGCAGGCGCTGATGTCCGGGAAGTCCGAGATCACCGCCCACTTCGGCTCGCCGCCGTTCCAGGAGAACGAGATCGCGCAGGGCATGCACCGCGTCCTCAATTCCTATGAAGTGCTTGGCGGACCTGCCACGTTCAATGTTGTGTGGACGACCAGCAAGTTCCGCGACGACAATCCGAAGCTGTATGGAGCATTCGTCGCGGCGCTCGACGAGGCGACGGCAATCATCAACCGCGACAAGCGGGCGGCCGCCGAGATGTATCTGCGCATCTCGAAGGACAAGACGAGCCTCGACAGCATCCTCGGCATGCTGAACGATCCCGAGATCGTGTTCACGACGACACCGCAGAACGTCATGAAGTACGTCGACTTCATGCTGAAGACCCACGCAATCAAGGCGAAGCCCGATTCATGGAAGGACATGTTCTTCCCCAACATCCACGGCGTAGCGGGCAGCTGACGGTTCGAGGCTGAACATGATCGGAGCGGGCGAGACGCCGGACCTGCCCGACCTTGCGGCCATTCGAGACGCCGCGGCGCGCATTGCGGGCCATGTGCACGACACACCGGTGATGACGTGCGCGGCGATCGATGCGGAGGCCGGTGCATCGCTGTTCTTCAAATGCGAGCACCTGCAGCGCGTCGGTGCATTCAAGGCGCGCGGCGCGTGCAATGCGGTGTTCTCGCTCGATCCGGCGCTTGCGCGTCGCGGCGTCGTGACGCATTCCTCCGGCAATCACGGCGCGGCGCTCGCCTACGCGGCTTCGCGTCGCGGCATCCCGGCATGGGTCGTGATGCCGGACAACGCGCCGGCCGTCAAGCAGGCGAACGTGCGGCGGTTCGGTGCAACGGTTCGCCTTTGTGCGCCGACGGTCGCTGCGCGGGAGGCGGCATGTGACGAAGTCGCGCGCGAGACCGGCGGCACGCTGATCCATCCCTTCGACGATCCCCGCGTCATCGCGGGTCAGGCGACCGCCGCGCTGGAGCTCGTGGCCACGATCGACGATCTCGACGTCGTCATTGCCCCGTGCGGCGGCGGTGGTCTCCTGTCCGGCACGTCGATCGCTGCGACCTCGATCAATCCCCGCTTGCAGGTTTTCGGGGCGGAACCCGAGAACGCCGACGATGCCGCGCGCAGTCTCGCCGCGGGCATCGTGCAGCCCCTTGCCGCCGCCACCACGATTGCCGACGGACTCCGCACCACGCTGTCGCTGCGCACGCTGACTGCGCTCCGCCGGCACGTGCGCGGGATTGGAACGTGCACCGAGTCGTCGATCGTGGTTGCGATGCGCATGATGTTCGAGCGCATGAAGCAGGTCGTCGAGCCGTCCGCAGCGGTGCCGCTCGCCTGCGTTCTTGAGCGGACGCTCGCCGTCGCAGGGAAGCGCGTCGGCATCATTGTGAGCGGCGGCAACGTCGATCTCGATCATTTGCCGTGGATTGCGCGATGACGGCGAACGGTGAGCCGCTGCTGCAGGTGCGTGGCGTGACGCTGCAGTACAAGACGACGGAACACCTCGTCACGGCGACCTATCGCGTCGATTTCAACGTGCACCGCTCGGACCGTTTCATCCTGCTGGGTCCATCCGGCTGCGGCAAGTCGACGCTTCTCAAGGCGGTCGGCGGATACATGACGCCCGTCGAGGGCGAGATCCGCCTGAAAGGCGAGTCGGTGACGCGCCCGGGTCCCGACCGGATGATGGTGTTCCAGGAGTTTGACCAGCTGCTGCCCTGGCGCACGGTCAAGGAGAACGTCATGTTCCCGCTGCAGGCGAGCGGCAGGCTGCCACGCTCGGCGGCGGAGGAGAAGGCGCTCGACTACATCGCCAAGGTCAACCTGACGCCGTTCGTCGACAGCTATCCGCATACGCTTTCGGGAGGGATGAAGCAGCGCGTGGCCATCGCCCGCGGCATGGCCATGGAGCCGGACATCCTGCTGATGGACGAGCCATTCGCCGCGCTCGATGCGCTGACGCGGCGCAAGATGCAGGACGAGCTGCTTGCGCTCTGGGAGGGCACGCGCTTCACCGTGCTTTTCGTCACGCATTCGATTCCCGAAGCGATCAAGGTCGGCAGCCGCATCCTGCTTTTGTCTCCGCATCCCGGCCAGGTGAAGGCCGAGATGGACAGCCTTCCGACCGGCGCAAGCGGAGCGCAGGTCACGGCGCTCGAGCAGCGCATCCATTCGATGCTCTTCGCCGACTCCGTGGAGGAACCGGTGCCGGATCACCACGCTGTCGCTGCGCACGCTGACTGCGCTCCGCCGGCACGTGCGCGGGATTGGAACGTGCACCGAGTCGTCGATCGTGGTTGCGATGCGCATGATGTTCGAGCGCATGAAGCAGGTCGTCGAGCC
>JBKPOL010000041.1:0-11200 GCA_046733075.1 Pseudomonadota bacterium
GAGTACTGCATGGCCATCGTCTTCGGGTCGCGGAAGTCGAGCCGCTTCATCGCCTCCGCCACGACGATCGCCGACTTGCCGTCCGGCGAGAAATACATGTTGTAGGGATCGTCGACGGGAATCGCCTTGCCCGGCTTTCCGGTCGCAGGATCGATCGGTGTCAGGCTTCCCTTAGACGTGTTCTCGGCGTTGTTCGCCACCCACAATGTCTTCAGGTCCCACGAAGGCACGACATGCTGAGGATTGACGCCGACCTTGAAGCGATCGACGACCTTCAAGGTCGCCGGATCGATCACATACACGTCGTTCGACACGATGTTGGGAACATAGACGCGGGGCAGGGCGCCGCGCGCCACATCGCTCAAGTGCGACGGGGTCGTCTCGCTGTAGAGATTCACGGGATCGCGCACCGAAGGCATGCCCGGCACGGTGACGATCGGGGGCGGCGCGGTGCGCGGCGCCGACGTGCCCGGCGGAACGACGGGCGATTGGCCGGCCGCCGGGAAGGAGAGGGTGGCGGTTACGGCGAGCGAAACACAAGCGAGCGATGACTTCACAGGAATGATCGAAGAGTTCGGTTTGTTGAAAGCGACGTCAGGGGCGGATGGTTTCAATGCCGTGCGACGGCGCGCTGGATCGACAGGACGGACTCGCGAACGATAGCCTCGACGCCGAGCGCGCCAAGATCCGCGTTCGCTCGCCGCGGATCGCCCTGCACGCCGTGCGCGGCTTCGCGGGACGCCGCAGTCGCGAGCTGGTCGGTCCGAACAAGGCGCGGATCGACGGCAAGCGCAAGGGACGTGTCGGCAAGTCCCGCGTGTGCGCCGATCTCGGCATCGGTAAAGCCGTGTGCCTTCAGCGCCGCAGGGTATCGCGTATCCGCAACCTTGTAATAGTCGATGAGCGCGTGCACGCGTACGGGCGCGCGCGTCCATTCGCGATTGAGCTTCTGCGCGACGCTCTCTTCATTGCGCTGGTAGCCACCGTGATCGCCAAGGAACACGATGTCGGTGAATCCGCTTGCCCGCAGGCTGCGCGCGGCATACTCGAGAACGCTTTCGAACGTCTTGGCGGGCACCGTGAGCGTGCCGGGGAACCGCATATGCGCCGTCGGGGGAGTGATGTCGCCCTCCGGAACGTAGGCCACGACGGGCGCGACAAGTGCATTGCCGAGCCTGTCCGCGATTTTTTGCGCAAGGACCTTCGCACGCACGTTGTGCTTGCCGAGCACGATGTGTGGACCGCTTTGCTCGGTTCCGCCGATCGGCACGAGCGCGATCGTGCTGCCGCTGCGCACCCGCGCCTGCAGCTCGGGCGACGTGAGCTCGTCGATGAAAACGGTGTTCTGCGCATGTGCAGCGAGAGACGCGCTCGCAACCAGCGCCGCGAGAGTCGTTTGCATGGCACGCGCGAACATGCCGCTATGTTAGGCGATCGGGACGCGACCCGGGCCGTTGAACGTGCAGGAACGACGAAGTCCGTGATGAGAGAGCGCGCCAGCGATGGGCGCGTCGATGTTCTGGGATTCGTTACGGCGTGTTGACACGCCCCTCTGAAAGCTCTGCAGAACTTCGCTGGTTCAAGGCCAGTCCGGCCTGCAATTGCGGCTGTCGCGGCAGCTCAGCGCGCAACAGGATGTCGTAATAGGCACGTACGCGACCGACGAACGCAACCGGCATTCCTCCGCGTGCATAGCCGTATTTCGCATTGACGTAGTACTCGGGCTCGGCGAGAAGCGGCAGGGCCTTGCGGACGTCACTCCAGAGGTCGGGATTGAGCTTCTGGCGCTGCGCGAGAACCCGCGCGTCTTCGAGATGCGCCACGCCGATGTTGAAGGCGGCGAGTGCGAACCATGTCCGGTCGGGCTCAGGGATCCGGGCGGGCAGCTTGCGTTTCAGATCCGCGAGGTAGCGCGCGGCGCCTATCGCCGATTGCCGGGCGTCGAGCCGATCAGCAACGCCGAGATGCTTCGCGGTGTCCTCGGTCAGCTGCATCAGCCCGCGCACGCCAGTCTCGCTCGTCGCCGCCGGATCCCATTGCGATTCCTGATACGCGACCGCGGCGAGCAGACGCCATTCGACACCGCTTTTCCCCTGCGCCTCGACGAACGTCTTGCGCCATTCGGGGAGCGCCTTCCGAATACGGTCCTGGAAGACGACGGCGTCGATGCGCTCGACCTGCTCGGGTCCCGCAAAGTAACGATCGGCAAGCCGCGCGAGGGTGCCATCCCTGCGGAGTCGAGCGAAGAACGCGTCGAGCGCGTTGCGCAGTTCGGGATAGCCCGACGCCACGGCCCATGCGAACTCGCGCCGAGGTCCCGCTGCAAACGCCACATCGAAATCCAGGTAGATGTTGCGCGCCATTGCGGCGTCGCTCGATGCGACGACCGCGTAATTGATCGTACCCTCCGCGACCTGCGCGATCAGTGCGTCGGGCGAGGCGACGTCCGTCGCTTGCCACCGAACCTCGGGATGGGTCACCCGGACCGTGGCGAGCTGCGCGTCGAGGCCTGTATGAGCCTGGTAGGCGACGACCGCGCCGGCGAGGTCCGACCAGCGCCTCGGCCGGAAGCCGTCCTGGTTGTAGATCAGCACCGGCTCGACCGCGTGATACCCCGTGCTCCACGCGAGCGCTGGGCTCGAATCCGGCTCGCCATCCTTGCCGGACGCCGCCTGGAAGAGCCCTCCCGCGCCCAGTTGCGCCTGCCCGCTGCGGAGCCTTGCGAACAAGTCGGATGGACCGTCGGCGAAAATCACGTTGAGCGGCACACCCCGCTCGCGGGCGAAGCGCGTGAGGAGGTCATGATCCAGGCCGGAGGTAAGGCCATTGGCGGCGGTAAACCAGGTGGACGGTCCCCGCAGAACGACCACGTTGATTCCCGGTGGTCCCCGGTCAGGATGAGGGACAGCTCGCTCGCACCCGCTAAAGGAAAGCAGGGCGGCTGCGCACACGCCGATCAGCGATCGGCGGCAAATGCGGCGAAAAACTCCAGCGAACGCTCGATCGCGCATGAACACTCCAATGCGCCCGCTATCGGGCGCGACTTCGAGGGTTTGCGGCGATCTTGTGGCCGCCGTGCATTGTTCGCAGCCTTGCCGTGGGCTGCGTAGACTCCGTCACTTGTCGCGGACGCGGCACCGCGTCGCTGGCGACCCCGCCATTATACCCCTGTCCGAGTTAAGGCCAACTGTCGTCTGGCGAAGCGCAAGCTTTTGAAAGATCTACCAAAGTACGCCTTGGTCCTGCGGCGGTGGATAGCGCGCCTCCCGCAATCTCGCCCGCGGGCCGCCCAAACCCTCCGCTTTGCACTCGATATCCGGTTATCTTCCGTTGCTCGGATCGCATCGATCTCATGTGCGCTGGGACCCGCATCGATCTCGCCCGAGGCATTGCGGCGAGTGAACGGGAATGTTCGTGCAGGTCGGGGGCCGGCTATAATGCGGCCTCGCGGACTTCTCGCACCGATCAACGGCGGGTCGCCCCGCATTGCACGGTCGTGAACCTGGTCAGGTCCGGAAGGAAGCAGCCACAGCGATTCAATGCAAGTGCCGGGGGAACGGCTCGCCACCCCTCTTTTTACTCGCGGGAACACGCTGGTAGTGGCAGCCTGATGCAGAACCCCTCGTGAGCCGCCTTTCCGACCGGTTGGCCCCGGCTGGATGGCCCGAGCCCCGGCCCTCGCACTGTCGATGAGTTATCAAGTTCTGGCCCGCAAATGGCGGCCCCGCGCGTTCGGCGAGCTCGTCGGGCAGGGCCACGTCGTCACCGCGCTCGCAAATGCGCTGACGCAGGGTCGGCTCCACCACGCCTATCTGCTGACGGGCACCCGCGGCGTGGGCAAGACAACCCTCGCGAGAATCCTTGCCAAGAGTCTCAATTGCGAGAAGGGAGTGTCGGCGACGCCGTGCGGCGGATGCGCGTCCTGTGTGGCGATCGACGCCGGACGCTTCGTCGACCTGCTCGAGCTCGACGCGGCGTCGAACACGGGCGTCGACAACATGCGCGAGATCCTCGACAACGCTCGGTACGCGCCGACGGTGGGGCGCTACAAGGTGTACCTGATCGACGAGGTCCACATGCTCTCGAAGGGTGCCTTCAACTCGATGTTGAAGACGCTCGAGGAACCGCCCGACCACGTCAAATTCGTCCTCGCGACCACGGACCCGCAGAAGATCCCGGTGACCGTGCTTTCGCGGTGCCTCCAGTTCAATCTGACGCCGCTCCCGCGTGCCGCGATCGCTGAACGCCTTGCCCATATCCTCGGCGCCGAATCGATCGTCCATGAGACGGCGGCGTTGCCTTTGCTGGCCGCAGCCGCACAAGGCTCGCTCCGCGATGCGTTGTCGCTGCTCGACCAGGCGATCGCTCATGGTGGCGGTGAAGTGCGCGAGCCGGCGGTGCGCGCGATGCTCGGAGTCGTCGATCGCGATTATTTGTTTCGCATCGTCGACGCGCTCCTTGGGGCGGACGGGCCGACGCTTTTGCGCGAAGCGGAGTTGCTCGCGGCCTCCGGCCAGGCGTTTTCGTCGGCGTTGGACGAGCTCGCGACGATGTTCTATCGAATCGCGGTCGCGCAAGCAGTGCCGGACGCAGCGGGAAGCGACGATGCCGAGCGGATTCACGCCTACGCGGAGCGCCTGACGCCGGAAGCGGCGCAGCTCGGGTATCAGATCTGCGCCCAAGGACGCGCCGACCTCGCGCTCGCTCCCGATGAGGCCACGGGGTTCACAATGACGTTGCTGCGCCTCCTGGCGTTCGAACCGGCGACGTCGTTCGAGATCGCGGGCGGCGGCTCCGAGAAGGACGAGCCGAAGTCCGTGCGTCGGGTTGCCGATGCAAGTCGCGCTGGAATGCCTGCCGGCCCCCGCTCGCGAGATGCGTCGCCGAGCGACGCGACCGCCAATGTCGCCGTTGTGAAGTCGTCGAACGTGGAATGGCCACGGGCGCCCGCTTCTCGGCCCGCGCCAGCAACGTTGCGCGAAGTGCACGCCGACGGATCGTCGGCGGAGAACGCGCTGAAAGACGGCGAAGACCGACCGGCACCTCCGCACGCCCTTCCCGACGCGCTCGCCGACTGGCCGGCGTTCGTTGGCCAGCTCAAGCTCACGGGCATGGCGGCGCAGCTTGCCGCGCAGTCCGAGCTCAAGTCGATGAAGGGCAATGTCCTTTCGCTCGCGATCCCCGCTGCGCACAAGCACCTGGCGGACAAGGCGTACGCAGACAAGCTCAAGGCTGCAATCGATGCGGCCACGGGGCGCAAGATGCTGCTCGCATTTGAAATCGGCGAGACGAGCGACGCCTCGCTTGCAGCGCTGGAACGTCGGCAGCGCGCGAAGGCCAAAGCGGAAGGCGAGGCCGCCTTTCGCAATGAGCCGTTCGTGCGCGACCTGGTCGAGCGCTTCCAGGCGACGGTCCGCACGGAAACGGTTGCGCCGCTCGCCGACTCCCCCTCCCCGAAGCAGGAACCGCAATGATGAAGAACCAGTTGGCCGGCCTGATGAAGCAGGCCCAGCAGATGCAGGAGAACATGCAACGCGCGCAGGAAGAGCTTGCGCGCACGGAGGTCGAGGGCCAGTCGGGTGCGGGCATGGTGAAGATCGTGATGACGTGCCGGCACGACGTGAAGCGCGTGACGATCGACCCTTCGCTGCTCGGCGATGACAAGGAGATGCTCGAAGATCTCGTCGCCGCCGCATTCAACGATGGCGTGCGTCGCGCGGAGGCGACGACGCAGGAAAAGATGGGAACCCTCACGGCCGGCATGCCGTTGCCGCCCGGATTCAAGCTGCCTTTCGGATAGAACCGTCTCGCGTTACATGAACGCGCGTGACGCCGCTTTGCCCACTTCCGCCGAGCCGCTCTCCGCGCTCGACGAGCTCTCGCGCGCGCTGCGGTGTCTCCCCGGCGTTGGTCCCAAAGCGGCGCAGCGGATGGCGCTGCATCTGCTGCAGCACGATCGCGACGGCGCGAAGCGGTTATCCCAGGCGCTCCTCGATGCAACGCGCTCGATCCGTCATTGCGAGCGCTGCAACACCTTTACCGAAGGCGAGATTTGTGCGCTGTGCCAATCGGCCAAGCGCAATGCTGCGCTGCTTTGTGTCGTGGAAACGCCCGCCGACTTGCTCATGATCGAGCAGACGCAGGCCTACTCCGGGTTGTATTTCGTCCTGATGGGTCGGCTCTCGCCGCTCGATGGCATCGGCCCCAAGGAAATCCGCCTGGAGCGGCTGCTCACGCGCGCCGCCGACGGCATCGTGCAGGAAGTGATCCTAGCGACCAACTTTACCCACGAAGGCGAAGCGACAGCGCATTACCTGGGAGAGCTGCTTGCCGCGCGCAACCTGCGTGTGACACGTCTCGCGCGCGGCGTACCGGTCGGCGGCGAACTCGAGTATGTCGATGCCGGCACGCTTGCCCAGGCGCTGCGGGAACGACGCTCCGTCGCCTCGTGACCGCAGCACCGGCGCTTATTTCGTGCCCTGGTAGAGCATGCTCGGCAGCCACAGGATGATCTGCGGAAAGATGATGCAAAGCAGGTTACCAATTGCCTGCAGGCCGATGAAAGGCATTGCCGCCTTGAAGATCATCGCCATCGTGATCTCCTTCGGGGCGACGCTCTTCAGGTAGAACAGCGAATAGCCGAACGGCGGACTTAGGAACGCCATCTGCATGTTCACCATGAAGATGACGCCGTACCACAGCGACACGTCGTCGGGCTTGACGCCGGCTATCCCGGCAATACCTCCCCACGGCAGCTTGGTCAGGATTGGCAGGAAGATCGGAACGGTCAGCAGCATGATGCCGACCCAGTCGAGGAACATCCCGAGGATGAACAGGATGACCATCATCAGCAGCAATATTCCGTAAGGCGGCAACCCCGTCGAGAGAATCAGGTCCGCGACGAAGGTTTGGCCACCCTTGATGATGAAGAAGCCGACGAACATCGTGGCGCCGAAAAAGATCCACATGACCATCGCGGTAGCCTTCAGCGTCGACATCGCCGCTTCATAAAGGGCAACCCAGGTGAGACGGCGGTGCAGTGCGCAGACGGCGAGGGCGCCAAACGTGCCGATACCGGCTGCTTCGACCGGCGTTGCGATGCCGACGAAGATGATTCCCAGCACGAGGATGATGAGCAGGATCGGCGTGATGGTGTTGCGCAGCAACCGGAGCTTCTCCCGCATGTCGACGCGCTCCTCCGGCGGGAGCGCGGGTCCTAGGGACGGATTGATGTAGCAGCGAATGGTTACATACGCGATGTACATGCCCGACAGCATCAATCCCGGGAAGACGGACCCGATCAGCAATTCGCCAAGCGACTGCTGCGCGACTACCGCATAGACGATGGCCATCACCGAGGGCGGTATCAGGATGCCGAGGGTGCCTCCCGCGAGAAGGGCACCGCACGCGAGCTTCGGCTCGTAATTGCGCCGCAGCATCGCAGGCAACGCGATCATGCCCATCGTGACTTCCGTCGCGCCAACGACCCCTACCATCGCTGCGAGCAGCGTGCAGGCGACGACCGTCGCGGACGCGAGCCCCCCTTTCAGCGCACCGAGCCACTTGTAGATAACGTCGAACAGCTCTTCGATGATGCCGGCCTTCTCGAGCACAGCCGCCATGAAGATGAAGAGCGGCACGGCGGACAGCTGGTAATCCGTCATGAACGGGAAGATCCGCGACGGCATCATGTTCAGCACGGCGCTATTGCCGAATACGTAAAGGAAGATTGTCGCCAGGCTTCCCGTGCAAAACGCCATGGGGAGTCCGAGCGCAAGCAGCAGGCCGAGCCCGCCAAAGAGCAGGACCGACAGCCACTCAATGGGTATATCGAAGCCCATGCGTTACGCTCCCCTGCGCGATACGAACAAGATGTCCTTGATCAATTTCGCGACCCCCTGCAACAGCAGCAGCGCGGCGCCGATCGGGATGGCAAGCTTCACGGGCCAGTACTGGATGCCCCATTCCGTGAACGAGTGCTCGCCGACATTCACCGCGTCGGCCGCGAAGCGATAACCGGTAACGAGCATCGTGCCGATGAAGATGAAGAAGAATACCGAAGTGATGATGTCGGCGATCGCCTTGCCTCGGGGCGAGAATTTGGCGTAGATCACGTCCACTCTCACGTGCTGGTCCTCGCGGTATGCGTATGCGCCCGAAAGCATGTACTGCATGCCGAACATCAGGAACATGCTTTCGTGCACCCAGTTCGTCGGCGAGTTGAAGACGAAGCGCGCGAGCACTTCGTAGTAATAGACGAACACGGCAATCAGCGACCACCATGCCACGTACTCGCCGGCCTTGACGTTGATCATTTCGATGAAGTCCGTGAACCGCGAATGGAAATGCAGCGTCGGGTCCTCGGCCAGGACGGGCTCCGCAACAACAGGTGGTGGCTCGGCGATGGGGCGGTGCGGTGTAGCGGACTCGTGCTTGCGCTGCCGACGAACAAGGGTCGGCATCAGGACGGCGTCGGCGAGCAACATGATCGCGAGCACGATCGCACCCCAGCGCGCGCGCGCATTCCAGCTGTCGGTGACCGCCTTCGCCACGTCGAATTCGGCCTGCATTTTCTTGACGTCGGCTTGCGCACGCTCGTATTGCGCCGTCGCTTCCGGTGTCGGGTTCGTTTCCGACGGCTTTGCGATGTCCGCCGCATGCTGCGCTTGCTCAAGCGCCGCGAACGTGCGCGACGTGTCATCGCGCACCTCGCGCACCTGCGCATTGCAGTAGATGACGAAAAGAAAAACCGGGATGAAAGCGAAGCCAAGCCCGCTGCGCAGATAGAACCGATGAATCCCGAGGAAGCCCGAGCAGAGCCAGAACAGGTAGGCAATGAAGAGAGAAGGACGCGCGTCCGGCGCGTGCTTGAGCTGGCGGCGCACCAGATACGTGGCGATCAGCGGAAACAGCAGCAGCCCGGCCCAGTACAGCCAGTGCGGCATGACGAAGGTCAGCGATGGCATATGGCGCGCACCCATGCGCTGCGGCGGCCGTCGCCGGCCGCCGCAGCATCAATCACGAAACACAGGATCCGGTCGAGGACTACCGGTTCAAACGTCGATCTTCAGGCCCTTGGTCATGTCGGGTGTCACATAGCCGCACGTGTGCGATTGCATGACATCGAGCTGGAGCTTGAATATCCTCGCTGCGTCCTTGTCCTTGTTGGCCCACTTGAACCAGATCGGCACCGCGACGCGCTGGAACTTCGGCAAGTCCTCGGCCGGCAGACGGTTGATCTGCACGCCGGCCTTCTCGAACTTGCCCCAGGCCTCCATGTCCGCTTTCTGGATCGCACCGTGATGAATGTTCGAATAGACCTGGATCTCATCATCGAGCCACGTCTTCATCTTCGGTGAAAGCTTGTTCCAGACATCCATCCTCACGACGAAGTCCATCAGGTCGACGGGCTGATACACGGACTCGAGTCCCGGAGGCCCCGTCCAGATGTATTTGGAAACCTGCTGAAAGCCGAGATCCCAGTTGACGGCGGGTCCGGTGTAATCGGCGGCGTCGACGGTGCCCTTTTCGAGTGCCGAGAACACTTCACCACCGGGTAACAGGGTCGTCTTGGCACCGATCGCCGCGAAGCCCTCGGCGATCATCCCGCCCGGCACGCGGAGCTTGAGGTCCTTGAAGTCCTCGATGGTGCGGATCGGCTTCTTCGAGTGAATGATGTTAGGACCGTGATGGATGCGGTTCACGTAATACATGTTCTGCTTGGCGAACAGGTCCCGAGCCGCCTGCAGCCCACCGTTGCTGTAAAAGAAGATGTCCCACTCGTGCGGGTAGCGCAGTCCCATCAGATAAGACGACAGGAACGCCGTTGCAGGAAGCTTGCCGGCCCAGTACAGGGTGAACGAGTTCATCGCCTCCAGCACGCCGTTGCGGACGCCGTCTAGCAATTCGAAATCGCCGACGACCTCCTTTGCCGCAAACGGCTTGATCTCGAGTTCGCCGCCGGTCTTTTCCTTGACTGTTCCGGCCCAGGTCTTGAACGTTTGCAGCCCGACGCCTGCCGGCCATGATGTCTGCACTTTCCACGTCGTGGTTTCTGCCGCCGCCGCATTGCGTATGAATGGCGCCCCGACGATGGCCGCCGATCCTGCTGCCGCGACACCTGCCGTCTTCAGAAGGCGGCGACGCGTCGGTTCGGGCACAACGGTGCCTTGCTGCGAGTTCACGATGTCATCCATGGTCTCCTCCAGAAGTTAGCGTGTTTTCGATCGCCGGTCTTGGCCGGTTGCTGAGCAGGTTGCGCTCGAGGCATCGCGTTGGCAGCGCGCTCCCCGCCGCGCCGTGGTCGGCCCGGCCGCTGCCGGAAGTATCGGAGAAGTACCTCGATCCTGCAACCGGACGGGCCATGATTTCGGAACCAGCCGGCGAATGGCAACCGGCGCGCCTCTCCGGCGTCCCCGGAAAGCCGCGCCTGGGGAATGACAGTCCGCTCCCGGGTGTTAACACGCCGCCATCTGCGGCGATTGGCGCCGCCGGGCTCCTCGATGGGCTTCCAGGAAAGGAGATCACTACGACCGCGATTGATGCGAGTAGCTGCAACTCCGTTCGAGCGCTTGGACGATGCTTCTTGTGCACTTTGGTCGACGTTGCCACCCGCCTGAATGCAGGAGTAACCTCGTCGGGTCTGTCTACGCAGCACGAGGGGTCGCCATGCTGGTCAGTGAAATCCTGCGCATCAAGGGTCACACGCTTTTCACGACGCCTCCGGAGCGCCCGGTTCTGGAAGCGGTGGAAGTCATGGCCGAGCATGACATCGGATCGCTCGTCGTCATCGATCATGGCCACCTCGCAGGCATGCTCACGTTCGCGGAAGTGCTGCGCGCGCTGGCCGAGCGTCGCGGCTCGCTCGGGGACCTCGCTGTCGCCGACATCAGCGAGCGCGAGCCGTTGACGGCATCGCCCGGTCTCGACGTCACCGAGCTCCGGCGGCGCATGCTCGAGCGCCACGCGCGCTACGTGCCGGTGATGGATGGAACCACGCTGCTCGGCGTCGTCTCGTTCCACGACGTGGCGAAAGCGGTTTACGAAGAGCAGAGCTTCGAAAACCGCATGCTGAAGAGCTACATCAAGGACTGGCCCGACGAGGAATCCGCCGCTTGAGCTGCGCACGGCACCGGCGGGAGATTCAGGGCAGGATGAGCGAACAGCCGATGGCCGCCCGAGATCATGAACGGCGCGTTGC
>JBKPOL010000042.1:0-11432 GCA_046733075.1 Pseudomonadota bacterium
CATTCAGTGCGGGCCGACGTTCGCGAGGATTCCCGACGGTGCGGTATCGCTGATGATCTCGCTCGGGCTCGCGGCTTTCGTGGCGATGATCGGCCTGGGTGCAGGGCCGCATTTCATCGAGGCGCTGCATGATGCCGGGGCGGGTTTGTTCTTCGGCGGCATCACCGTGACGTCCGTGCCGCTCGTCGTGGGCCTCTATTTCGGCCGCTACGTGCTGAAGCTCGATCCCGTGCTGCTGCTCGGCGGCATCGCGGGCGCGCTGACCATGACCGCCGGCATGGCGGGCGTACAGGAGCGATCCGGAAGTCCGGTTGCGGTGCTGGGGTATTCAGGCACGGTGGCGATCGGGCACATCCTGCTCACCACCTAAGGTACCGTCATCGTGCACCTGATGACGTAAGCGCGGGCGCTAGAAGCCGCATCGGATCAAGCGATACACCCGCTCGACGCGAGGGGTCAGAACGGCCGACCGCCTACCCGGCCGGCGGGTGTCCAGATTTGTCAGGACGCCGGCTGCGCGCAGCCATGACGATGCGGCATCCAGTCCTTCGACCCCCAGGAGCCTTCTCCATGAGACGCCGTCATCGTCATGCACTGGCTGTCGCCGCCGCAATCCTCGTCGCGGCCATCGTACCCGGCATGGCGCAAGCACAATCACAAACACAAAGTCCCTGGCAGTTTCGTGTCGCGCTGTACGGCTACCTCCCCGATGTCACGAGCAAGAGCTCGTTTCCCACCGGAAGCTTTACTCCGAACATCGAGGTCGATGCGAGCGACATCCTCAAGCTGCAGGGCGCCTTCATGGGAACCTTCGAGGCCCAATACCTCCAGTGGGGGCTGTGGACCGACTACATGTACGTAAATATCGGCGCCGACAAGTCTGGTACGAGGAGCCTTTCGATCGGCAACGCCGGCCTGCCGGCAGGCGTATCCGCGGACTTGCACTACAACGTAAAGGGCAGCGTCTGGACCATCGCGGGAACGTATCGCGTGCTCTCCAATGCAGGCTCGACCTTCGACGTACTCGCAGGTGCCCGGATGGTCGACCTCCGGGAGACGCTGGACTGGAACTTCAACGCCAACCTCGGTCCGTCGCAGCCCGCCCGGTCGGGGAACGCGAGCGACACGGCGAAGAACTGGGACGGCATCATCGGCGTCAAGGGCCGGGTCGCGCTCGGCCCCGAACGTTCATGGTACGTGCCTTATTATCTCGACGCCGGCGCGGGCGATTCCGATTTCACGTGGCAGGGCCTTGTCGGCGTCGGTTACGCCTTTTCATGGGGCGACGTGGCGGTCGCGTGGCGCTACCTCGACTATCACTTCGGCAGCGGCTCATCCATCGAGAACGCGAAGTTCAGCGGGCCGCTCGTCGGCGTCGCTTTCCGCTGGTAACGGCACGAGCGGTCACGCTTGCTCCACCCGCGCAGGGTAGGTAACCGCCCGCGGGGTCAGTCGACGATCTTCCAGCCGTCGCCGAACTGGCAGAGCTTCCAGGTGCTTGCGTTCTTGCGGCCGCCCGCGCTTGTCGAGAAATCGGCGCTGCGGCAACGGTTGCCGTCGCGCTTGAACTGCGCCTTCGGGATGACGGAGCCCGATGCGCCGGTCGCCGGGTTTTCCCAGCGATAGGTCTCGCCGTCCTTCCCGCTGTCGAGCGCGCTGCTGATCCGCTCGACGGCGATCTTCCGATCCTGTTCGTTCATGTAACTGACCGGCAGCTCGGTCCAGAACGCGCGGGCGGCCGCCTGCGTGATTGACGGCGCGACCACCAGCACCATTGCCGGCAGCGCGGCTCGTCCGATCCAGTGCAGCCGGCCGGCCACGCTACGAGACCCCACGGGGCGGCGGCGTATCGGGTGGTGGAGTGCCCGGATTTGGTGTCGGCACATAGTCGGGCGGAACGTCCGACGACGGCGCGGGCGTGCCGTACCTCGGTTCCGAATAGGCGCGGCTGTACACGCGAGCCGGAACGCGATTGCCGTTCGAGTACATGCACTGGATGTACGCGCTGTCGTACTGACGTTGCAACTCGTAGTACGAGTACCCGTATGCGGCCGCGTTGGCCGTGGTCTGAGAAGGACCGGCGACCATCGAGTACGCGTAGTTCCGGCAACTCGCGTCGTCCGCATGGAACTGGTCGAAGGCCTTGCCGGTTCCCGGAAGCACCGTGACCATCGGTGCGGTTGGCATATAGATGCAGCCTGCGAGCAGCAGCGTGCTGCCTACCGATAACCCAATCGAATGGCGTTTCATGATCACCTCTGGTTGCCCGGCGCGCCCGGCGACGGTACAGCCCTGGGGGCGGCCTTACCGTCGTTCGGCAGCACCTTCATCCACGAGTTCGAGCAATTCGTCACGTAGGGGTAATACCCGGACGGTGACGTGCAGTAATACCAATAGGAGGGCCGCGCCGTGTTGACTGGGCGTTCGACGTAAGAGGTGCTCGCCGCAGGCGCATACGCCGCGTACGACGCGTAGTACGGGTAGCCCGCGTAATAGGGGTAGCCTCCATAGTAGGGGTATCCCCAGTAGTAAGGGTATCCGTACCAACCCCAACCCCAATACGGCCCGACGTAGATGCCGACGCTGCCGTGGACGTGACCTCCACCGTGCCAGCCACCCCCACCGTGCCAGCCGCCCCCGCCATGCCACCCGCCTCCGCCATGCCACCCGCCTCCGCCATGCCACCCACCTCCGCCATGCCACCCACCTCCGCCATGCCCCCCTCCGCCGTGTCCACCACCAGCAAGTGCGTAACTCGCACCGACGGCCGCGAGGCAGAGCGCCATGGTCACCAAAACGAACTTCCGGAAGGTCCACGCGATCATGGTTATCTCCTGCAGAACGTCGGCGCACGGGTGCGGCATGCAGCGGCATGGCGCGGCGATGACAGTGTAGAAGAGGAAAGTCGGTCTTTCAATTCAGCCGGGCTCGCTTCTCCCGGGGAAGGGTGGTCCTTCAATCCGCCGCACTCGCTACCGCGGAAAGTTCGTCCTTGAATCCGCCGCGCTCGCCTCTACTCAGGAATCGAGTTCAGCAGATACATTGTCGCGAGCACCGCGCTCGGCCGTCCGAGTTTTCCCATATGTTGCGTGAAGATCATCTCGATATCGGGGCTGGTGTAGACCTGGGTGAGCGCCTTGTTCACTTCGAGCCGCAACGCGGAATCGCCGCGTGGCAGCGCGAGCGCGTAAGGTTCGAATGTAAGGTCTTCGGCAAGCAGCGCGAATGCCGTCGGATCCTTGGCGGTCGCCATCAGTCCCACGAGCTTGACCTTGTCGCCCGCATAGACGTCGGCGTCGCCCGACTCGAGCATCGCAATGCCGTCCACGGCGTTCGCAATGGGAACCAGCTTCACGTCGATGAGCCGGCGGCGCAGCGATTCGTTCAATCGCGTTTCCATCGTCGTGCCCTTGAGCACCGCCGCGCGCTTGCCGGTCAGGTCGCTCGTCGAACGGATCGGCGAGCCGTTCTTGACCAGAAGGCCGCCGGAGTCGACGAAGATGAGATTCGAGAAGTCGACCTTGGCGAGGCGCGATTGCGTCGGCGTCGTGTTCGCGCATTCGAGCTGCGCTCGGCCGGACGCGATCATGTCGAGGCGCTCGCCGACCGAACCGGCGATCCAGTTCACCTTGAGTCTGGGACTCCCGACCGCGCGCCCGATCTGCGCGATCGCGCGCTTGCATAACTCGATCGTGTACCCGGAGGGCTCGCCGTTGGCTCCCGCCAGCGAGAAGGGAAGCGAGTCGGGCGAATAGGCCACGTCGATCACGTTCGTCGTCTTGATCTTCGCCAATGTGTCGACGCTGGATTGGGCGAGCGCGTCGTGCGTGAAGAAGGCAAAGATGGCGAGCGCGAGCGGCATGCTTTTCATTGAACGGGCCTCAATAGGGTGGGTTTATTGTGCGAATTCGACGGCCCGCGCCTCCTGCGGTGCCGTTTGCCGCATGCGAACGTAGGCTTCCGGCACCGGATATCCCGCGGCGCCAAACGTATCGCTGATTGCGCGATTGGTATCGAAATACACCTGCCAATAGTGATCGTTATGCGTGTACGGGCGTACGGCGAGCACGGCGCCGCGCTCGTTGAAGTCGACGATCTCGACATCCGGCGACGGCTCCGGTGCGATGTTGGGAATCGCCACGAGCGCGTGCTTGAGACGCCGGATCGCATCCTGCACGTCGACGCCATGTGCGAGCTGCGCGAGGCGATCGACGCGACGATAGGGGCTCAACGAGAAATTCTGGATCGTGTCCGAGAAGATCTTGTTGTTTCCGACGAACGTCGTCACATTGTCGCCGGTCAGGATCGTCGAGGCGAAGAGCCCGATGTCCTTGACGGTCCCCTCGCAGCCGCCCGCCTTGACGTAGTCGCCGACCTTGAAAGGCCGCAGCACAATCAGGAACGCGCCGGCCGCGAAGTTGGCGAGAAGACCACCCCAGGCGGCGCCGATGGCGATGCCCATCGCCGCGACGAGCGCGGCGAACGAAGTCGTCTCCACCCCGAAATAACCGAGGATCGCAACGACGAGCACGATGTTCAGCGCGACGCCTACGACGTTGGCGATATAGCGCTGAAGCGTCGGATCGATGCGCTGGCGTTCGAGCGCCGCAGTCATGAGGCTCACGGCGAAACGAATCAGCCAGCGGCCCACGATGAACAGGGCCAATGCGCCCGCGATCTTGAGCCCGACCGTCGTAAGCTCGGTCCCCGCGGTGTCCACCACTCGCTGCCAAGCCATCATCGTGCCTCGGTCTGCAAGGTGCGAAAGAAGTTCGAAGTGTCAGCCGGCGAGCCTTCCTGCCGTCGATCCATGCAAACGACGATGATCGCCTTCGCGCCCGCGGCCGTCTTCACAGTTCTCGCCACGAAGCGCTGACCACCTCCGCCCCGGCACTGCTCGCCGCCGCGCAACCGGGCGGCGAGCCCGCATGTCGCGAAATGCGAGGACAACGATCGTCGCCAACCCAATCATGAGACGAAGGGACGCGGCGTCGCCTTATGCGCGCATTTCACTGTTCGCGTCCCGCTTCAGCCAAAGGCTCGACCATGGATATAGGCAGTCAGCTCGCGCGCCAGCAGGACGGTTCGAACAAGCTCGCGGTCGTCTATCAGAAGCGTCTCAGGATCGCGCAGGAGCGTTATACCGAAGCGCTCAAAGCGGCCTACGCCGAAGACATCCAGCCGATGCTCGGCAACGGCGCCGCCTCGCGCAATCTTCTATCGGATTGGCAGGAGTACCTGACGGACAGCGCGCAACGCTCGATCCTGTTCTGGGATACGCTGCGCGAGCGCGGCAATGCATTCATCGAGCGAAGCGCGCAGGGACTTCCCCCGGTCCTGCACTTCGCTTACGAGACCGTCGTCGACGGCCGGACGCTGCAGCGGCCGGTCAACTATGCGCTCGTGAAGATCGTTCCGCCCGAAGGTGTCGCCATCGACGACGCGCGGCGTCCGTACGTGATCATCGATCCACGCGCGGGCCACGGCCCCGGCATTGGTGGCATGAAGGACGATTCGCAGGTCGGCGTCGCGTTGCGCGAAGGCCACCCGGTTTATTTCGTCATCTTCTTCCCCGATCCCGTCCCGGGCCAGACGCTGCTCGACGTCTGCGAGGCCGAGCGACAGTTCGTGCGGCGCGTGCGCGAGTTGCATCCGCAGAGCCCGAAGCCGGCGATCATTGGCAACTGCCAGGGGGGCTGGGCCTCGATGATGCTCGCCGCCTCGAGTCCCGACGACGCGGGACCGATCGTCATCAACGGCGCACCGATGTCGTACTGGGGCGGCGCCTGGCAGGAGGACGAAGGCGACAATCCGATGCGCTACGCGGGCGGCATGCTCGGTGGCAGCTGGCTCGCCTCGTTCGCCTCGGATCTTGGCAACGGCGTGTTCGACGGAGCGCACCTCGTCCAGAACTTCGAGAACCTGAACCCCGCCAACACGTTCTGGGACAAGTACTACAACCTGTACGCGAACGTCGACACCGAGCCGCCGCGCTTCCTCGACTTCGAGCGTTGGTGGGGCGGCTTCTACCTGATGAACCGCGAAGAGATCGAGTGGATCACGCGCAACCTCTTCGTGGGCAACAAGCTCTGGAGCGGCGACACCAAGGGCCAGGCCGGAAAAGCTTTCGACCTCCGCGACATCCGCTCGCCCATCATCCTGTTCGCATCGATGGGCGACAACATCACGCCGCCCCAGCAGGCATTCAACTGGGTCGCCGACATCTATCAGTCGACCGACGAGATCAAGGCTCGCGGGCAGGTGATCGTCGGCTTGCTGCATGAGGACATCGGGCACCTCGGCATCTTTGTCTCGGGCAAGGTCGCCCGCAAGGAATACACGCAGATCGTCTCGGTGCTGAAATCGATCGAGACGCTGCGGCCGGGCCTCTACGCGATGGCGATCCACGAACGCGAGGATGCCGACGGCAAGGTCACCTACGAGGTCGACTTCACCGAGCGGCAGCTCGAGGAGATCACCGCGCGCCTGAACCGCTTCGAGCGCAAGGACGAGAAGCCGTTCGAGGCGGTGAATGTGCTCTCCGAGTTCAATCAGCGGGCGTACGAGCTGTTCGCGCAACCCCTCGTGCAAGCGATGTCGAACGAGTACGGAGCGAAACTCGGCCGGCAGTTCCATCCACTGCGCTTCCAGCGCTGGGCACTGTCGGACCTCAATCCGTGGCTCGCATGGCTGAAGCCCGCCGCGGAAACGGTACGCGCACAGCGCAAGCCGGCAAGCAAGAGCAATGTCCTAGTGAAAACGGAGAAGGCCGCGTCGAAGGCGTTCAGCGCTTCGCTCGAACATTACCGCGCGTTGCGCGACTCGGCGAGCGAGGCGATGTTCTTTCAGACCTACGGCAACGTGTTCTCGCTCTACCTCGCCGACAAGCGCGAGTCCGAGCAGGCCGCCGTCGTGCCGATGGTCGAGGGGCGCGAGTTGCCGTTCGTTGCCGAGGCGCTCGCCTCGATCGATCAGGGCGGCTATCCCGAAGCGCTCGCGCGCGTGGCCGCCATGCTCGCCAGAAGCGGCGAGCCGCTTCCGCTTTCATCGCTGCAGCTCAAGCAGGAGCTCATGGCCGACTATGGCGATCTTCTGCCGTCGATGCCGCCGGACCAATGGCGCCGCATCCGGGGTGAGCAGGAGATCATCGTGCGCTACGAGCCCGAAAAGGCGCTCGCGTCGCTGCCGAAGCTGCTCGCCAATCCGTCGGACCGGCAGCGACTCGTCACGCTCGTGCGCGCGCTCCTCGCGGACGAGCGCATCCAGCGCGCAAAGCCGTCGATACAGCAGCTGTCGATGATCGAGCACGTTGGGGAGACCTTGCAGGTGCCGAAAGCTTCGGGCGTTCGCGTACCCAAGGGTAATGCAGCGTCCAAGAAAAAGGGGACGCGTCGTTCAAAGACGAAAGCGAAAGGCTAGAGAGCGATGCAACAGCGTGTGCACGAGAAATATCAGCGCTTGCTCGAATTCTGCAAGACGCTGCCTCCCACACCGACCGCGGTCGCACACCCGTGCGACGAGAGCTCGGTTCGGGGCGCCGTCGACGCGGCGAAGCTCGGCCTGATCCAGCCGATCCTTGTCGGCCCGCGCGCCCGCATCGAAGGCGCCGCGCGACAGGCCGACATCGACATCAGCCGTTATGAGATCGTCGACGCACCGTACAGCGAAGCTTCGGCGGCGCGCGCCGTCGAGCTCGTGCGCGAAGGCCGCGCGGAAGCATTGATGAAGGGAAGCCTGCACACCGACGAACTGATGGGTGCGGTGGTGAAGCGAGACACGGGGCTGCGCACGGCGCGGCGCGTCAGTCACTGCTTCGTGATGGACGTCCCGTCGTACGCCGAGACGCTGATCGTCACCGATGCCGCCGTGAACATCGCGCCGACGATGGAGGACAAGGTACACATCATCCAGAACGCGATCGACCTCGCGCACGCGCTGCGTTTCAAGGAGGTCCGCGTCGCGATCCTCTCGGCGATGGAGACCGTCAATCCGAAAGTGGCATCGACGATCGAGGCGGCGGCGCTGTGCAAGATGGCGGATCGCGGGCAGATCACCGGCGCGGTCGTCGACGGACCGCTCGCGCTCGACAACGCGATCAGTCTCGAATCGGTGAAGATCAAGAAGATCGAATCGGAGGTTGCGGGACGCGCGAACGTGCTCGTCGTGCCCGATCTCGAGGCGGGGAACATGCTCGCCAAGAGCCTCTCGTTCCTTGCCAACGCCGATGCGGCGGGCATCGTGCTCGGCGCACGCGTGCCGATCATCCTCACGAGCCGTGCCGATTCGGTGATGACGCGCCTCGCGTCGTGCGCCGTCGCAGCGCTCGTCGCGCAATCACGCCGCGAAGCGGCCCAGAAGGCCGTGGCCTGATATGGGCGACGCGATCGGCGTGCTGAACGCCGGCTCATCGAGCATCAAGTTCTCGCTCTTTGCGGAGGAAGCGGGGCGGCCGACCCTCGTCGCGCGCGGTCAGGCGGAAGGCCTCTATACGTCGCCGCGCTTCGTCGCCAAGAACGGCGATGGCCAGGTGCTCGACGAGAAGACGTGGCCCGCCGGTGTTTCGCTCGGCCACGATGGCGCGCTTGAGTATCTGACGGATTTCCTGCGGCGGCGCATTGCGAATCACCAGCTGATCGGCATCGGACACCGCGTCGTGCACGGCGGCCGGGAGTTCGTGAAGCCGGTGCGCGTCGACGAACGTACCGTCGCCGCCCTCGAGAAGTACGTGCCGCTCGCACCGCTGCACCAGCCGCACAACCTGCGACCGATCAAGGCGTTGCTCGCGCGGATGCCCGAACTCCCGCAGGTCGCCTGCTTCGACACGTCGTTCCACCGAACCCAGCCGCCGGTGGCACAGGCGTTCGCGCTGCCGGCGTCGATCACCGAGCGCGGCGTTCTCCGGTACGGCTTTCACGGGCTGTCGTACGAATACATCGCGAGCGTGCTGCCGGAGCGAACTACACGCGCCGCGCAGGGCCGGACCATCGTGCTGCATCTCGGCAATGGCTCCAGCATGTGCGCGATGGCGGCCGGACGCAGCGTCGCGAGCACGATGGGCTTCACGGCGGCCGACGGCCTGCCCATGGGCACGCGCTGCGGCAACCTCGACCCCGGCGTCGTGCTCTACCTGATCGATTCGCTCGGCATGAATGCGCGCGCAATCGAGAAGCTCATCTACCAGGAATCGGGACTTCTCGGGGTGTCGGGCATCTCGAGCGACATGCGCGTCCTACTCGCGAGCGACGACCCGCGTGCGAAGGCGGCGATCGATCTCTTCGTCTATCAGATCGGGCGCGCGCTCGGCTCTCTCGCCGCAGCGCTCGGTGGAGTCGACGCGATCGTCTTCACCGCGGGCATCGGCGAGAACAGCGCATACCTGCGCGAGCGCGTATGCAAGGACGCGGCATGGCTTGACGTTGCGCTCGATGCCGATGCCAACGCGCGCGCTGACGGGAGCATCGGCGCACGCACCAGCGGGGTCGAAGTCTGGGTGATACCCACGAACGAGGAGCTGATGATCGCCCGCCATGCGCGCGCGGTCATCGAGGCAAACCGCGAAAGGTGACGCGATGACGTGCGAAAAATGACCGTGACCGCCGCCGGTCGCATCACGACCGTACAGGTGCGCGTTGAGTTGCGCTCGGGAAGCAGCCGTCGCACGAGTTCGCGACGCCCGGGCAGATCGGCGCGCTCGCGGCATTGCTGTGCTGAGGGGATGCGGCGCAAACACGGGTGCGACGCTGGACGTGGACGGAGGGTGGACCGCGCAATTAGGGGAGGGCAGCATGCCCAGAATAAAAGCCGGCAACATCCGCATCAACTATGTGGATCACGGTACCGGGGACAACGTACTGCTGGCGATTCACGGCAACCTGGGATGCGCGGACTGGTTGAGTCTCGTGCTGCCGTTGGTGCGTTCGGGCATCCGTATCATCGCGGCCGAATGGCGCGGCTGCGGCGACTCCGACAAGCCGGAAGCGGCGGACAATTATTCGAACTACTCGATGGCAACACACGCCAAGGACATGCTGGCGCTGCTCGACGCGCTTCAAATTGGCCGTTGTCACCTCTACGGCCATTCGACCGGCGGCATCATCTGTTCGCACATGCTGATCGAACAGCCCGCGCGCTTTCGCAAGGTGCTGATGCTCGATCCCGTGACGCCGTTCGGGCTGGAGCTCGCAAAGGACCAGATCTGTACGCTCGCGCACATGAAGGCGGACCACCGCGCGGCGCTCGCCGGCCTCGCTACCACCATGCCGACGTTGTTCCGCAGCCAGTCGCTCGTTGTCGCCGATGAGCTGCAATTCGCCGAGGCTACGTCGCCGGCGCAGCGGCGGCTCTTCCGGCGCCTCGCCGACATGACTCGCGTGCTTTCGGACGGCATCTGGTTCGGCACGCCGCACAACCTTGCGCGAGAATGGGAGACGCAGCGCCTCGCGCAACGGATCGACGAGATGAGGCACGAGCATCTGCTGCTCTATGGCAAGCTCGATTACTGGATTCCGCTCGAGCATGTCGAGCGCATGGCGCAGCGGCTGCCGAATGCGAAGCTCGAGATTTTTCCTCATATCGGACACTCGATGTGTATCGAGAATCCGCTGCTGCTCGCGCACATATTCGGCGATTTCTTCTCGAGTGATGAAACGGACACGCGCTCACCGGCGGCAGGCGGCGCGTTGCATCGCGCACGACAATGAACCGCCGCTCGGAATCGCTTTCCGCAGCAACCCGGGCTTCATTCGGGCTGCGATGATGACGTGACGAGCCGGTCGTCGTTCCAGCTTGCGACGCGTGCTTCCGTAGTCGCGGCGCTCGCTTGCCGCCGTGGAGCCGGTCGATCGCGACTCCGAAGCTGCGATGACGGCATGTCTCGCCGACCATGGAACGGGGTGGACGCTGCTGCTTCGGCGGCAACGCCTTGACGAAGAAAACGGGAAATGCAAACCACCACACTCAAATCGGCTGTCGAGCGCATTCCGAACGGGGCAAGCCTGATGATCGGCGGCTTCATGGGCGTCGGGACCCCCGAACGACTGGTGGACGAGCTCGTGCGCCAGGGCAAGAACGGGCTGACGGTGATCGCGAACGATACCGCGCTGCCGGGCGTCGGCATCGGCAAGCTCGTCAGCGCGAATGCCTTGCGAAAGGTCGTCGCGAGCCACATCGGACTCAATCCCGAGACGCAGAAGAAAATGCTTGCCGGCGATATCGCGGTCGAGTTGGTGCCGCAAGGCACGCTGATCGAACGCATCCGCGCCGGCGGCTACGGGCTCGGCGGCGTACTGACGCCGACGGGCGTCGGCACCGTCGTCGAAGACGGCAAGCAGACGATCGAGGTCGACGGCAAGACCTACCTGGTCGAGAAGGCGATGCGCGCCGACTTCGCGCTCATCCACGCCTTCCTCGCCGACTACATCGGCAACCTGTCC
>JBKPOL010000043.1:0-14001 GCA_046733075.1 Pseudomonadota bacterium
AGACGGCGTCCGGCGCACGGCCCTGCTCCTTCGCCTCGACGAGCTTGCGCTGCCCGGGAATGATGACGAAGAGCACGTTCGCGGCCATCAGCGTGCCGAGCATCGCACCGATCTGCAGGTACATCGCGCGTCCGCTGAAGACGTGCGAGAGCGCCCATGCGACGAGGGCGAAGAAGGCCACGAGGATGGCCGCGAGCAATCCCTCGCGTGCGAGTCCGAGCCGCTTGCAGAGCTGGTCGTACACGAGCCACCCGATGACCAGCAATGCCCCGCTGATGCCCACTGCCTCGAGTGGCGAGATCGCGGCGACACTGCGATCGACGATGTAGACGTCGGCATGCCACCAATAGAGCACGACCAGCAGCGCGAACCCCGACAGCCAGGTCGAGTACGCCTCCCACTTGAACCAGTGAAGCGTCGACGGCAGCACGGACGGCGCAACACGGAATTTCTCCACGTGATAGAAGCCGCCGCCATGGATCGCGGAAAGCTCGCCGCCTACTGCGTCCGGAGCGTCACTTGCGTTGGCAGGGGGACGCAGGCTGTTATCGAGCCACACGAAATAGAACGACGCGCCGATCCACGCGATGCCCGTGATCAGGTGAATCCACCGGATCAGGAGCTGCAGCCACTCGCCTGCGTAGGCCTCCATTCGCGGTTCGCTCTCTTAGCGTCGTTCGTGGATCGCGCGCTTTGCATCGCGCAGACGCGGCATTGTATGCTCCGACCCTTCGCGGCGCGACGGCGCGAGGCACCGCAATGACAGACGACGCGATCGATCCGCACTACCCGCGCGACCTCCGCGGCTACGGAGCACACCCGCCGCACGCACGCTGGCCGCAAGGCGCCCGCATGGCCGTGCAGTTCGTCCTGAACTACGAAGAGGGCGCGGAGAACAACGTGCTGCACGGGGACCCCGGCTCGGAAACGTTCCTGTCGGAGATCATCGGTGCGCCGTTGTTTCCCGACCGTCATCTTTCGATGGAATCGCTCTACGAGTACGGGGCGCGCGCGGGCGTGTGGCGCGTGCTGCGGCTCTTCGAGACGCGCCGCATGCCGCTCACGATCTTCGGCGTGGCGATGGCGATGGCGCGGAACCCCGCCGTCGTCGATGCGTGCATGGCGGCGGGCCACGAGATCGCGAGCCACGGTTATCGGTGGATCAGCTACCAGAACGTGCCGGAGACCGTCGAGCGCGAGCACCTCGAGCGGGCCGTCGAAACGATGGTGAGGTTGACGGGATCGGCGCCGGCAGGCTGGTATACCGGACGCGACAGTCCCCGTACGCGGCAACTCGTCGTGGAGCACGGAGGATTCGTCTACGACGCGGACAGCTACGCCGACGATCTTCCATATTGGACGCGCGTGCCGACCCGTGACGGGCCGAAGGCGCATCTCGTGGTGCCGTACGCACTCGACACGAACGACATGCGCTTCGCGACCCCGCAGGGCTTCAACAGCGGCGATCAGTTCTTCGCCTACCTGCGCGATGCATTCGACACGCTCTACGCCGAAGGCGATCCCGGCGGGCTCGACCGACCGAAGATGCTATCGATCGGATTACACGCGCGTCTCGTGGGCCGCCCCGGCCGCACGGCGGCGCTCGCTCGCTTTCTCGATCACGTGAACGCGCACGAAGACGTATGGGTCGCGCGCCGCATCGACATCGCGCGACACTGGATGGTCGAGCATCCGTTTCGACCGGACTAGCGCCCGGGGAACGACGGACGCCGGAGAACGCCCGGCACACTAGCGCCCGAGCAGCTTTCCGAGCGCCTTGCCGACGTCCTTCGGCAGCCCGACATCCGGCACCGATGGCGAGGCACTCCGCGCAGGCGCTGCTTCGCGCGGAGGCGCCTTGCCGCTCAGGGCGAGGGCACACGGCGCAGACGTTTCGCCGCCGGTCGGGGCTATCAGCGCACGCCCGAGCGCCTCGAGGCTTCCGCCCTTCGCGCCCAACGCGCCCAACTTCGCGAGCATCTGCGCTGATTGCGCCGCGTCGATCGCAACGGACGGCTTGTCGAAGCGACCCTGGATACGCACGAGGCTCGCGAATTGCGACACGTCGATCTTCACACCCTCCCGGATCTGCGGCTGCACCGACAGGTCCATCGTCTCGTTGCGGAAATCCAGCGTGCCGCTCGCCGATCCGGCGATCTTGCCGGTCTCCACGGCAATCGACCGGTCGACATGCGCGACGCCGTTCGTCACCGGCAGACGAAAGACCGCGCAACGCAGTTCCGTCGCGCTGTCCACGGTGCGGAACGGATCGAGTGCACCCGCTATCTGCGACACCGCCGATTGCTCCTGCGACGTCGCGCGGCCGAGCGTCGCAGGTCCGGAGACGACGAGCATCGTGCCGCTCATCGTGCTCGCGACGCGATGCGGTGTCGTGCCGCGCCCGTTGATGTCAATGGTCGCGCGCACCTTGCCGCCGTTGATTGCGCGGGTGACGCCGGCGGCCGCGGCAAGCTTCGGCAGATCGAGCTCCTGCGCGTTCATTTGGACATGCACGGTTGGTGCATCGGGTTGCCGGGCATCGACCTGGAGCGTCGCATTCATCGAGCCGCCGAGGATCGCGCCTGCCGCAAGCTTCAGATCGACGTGCGAGTCGTGCGTATCGAATTGCGAGGTGACGCGTGACAACCGCTGGCCGTCGCGAAGAACGAGCTCGCCGATCGTGACGGAACCTTCGCCGTCAAAAAGCGCGAGCGCGCCGAGCGGCAGCGGCGTATCCGGCACGACCCACCGCTCCTGCGCGCCTGCGATGGGCACAGCAGGGCCTGACGTCGCCACAGGCGGGGCGGCGCCGCCCGATGGTGCCTTGCCGCCCGATGGTGCCTTGCCTCCCGGTGCCGCCGGAGGTGCTGTACCGGCGCTGCCCGTCACGCCACGATCCCTGTTCGTGTGGAGCGTCGCAAGCGACAGGTTGGGAATGTCGAGCACGATCGCATAACGCGTTCTGGCGCCCTCGGTCGTGCTCCGAATGCGGCCCGTCGCGACTATCGATCCGTAATTGATGGCCAACTCGTCGAGGCGCGTCGTCGTGCCGGACTTCGCGATCTTGGTCGAGAGCTTGACGCTCTGTCCGTCGACATCGCCTTTCAGCACAACCGGATACGGTGTCTGCTGCGCAAGCCATTGCGCTGCCGGACCGAGATCGCCGTTCAGCGCGACGGGCACATCGTCGATTCGTCCACGAAAATCGACGGCGATCGGCGCATTCATGTCGCGCGCGCGCATCGTCATGCGCTCGATGGATGCGTTCGTCGTCTTTCCCGTCGTCCCGTTGCGGTACGTGAGCGTCCCGTTACGGATCTCGAAATTGCCGATGCCGAATGCGGCAGCCGCGCCGGACGCCGCGCCGCCCGCGGCACCCGGCGCAGATGCCGCGCCGAACTCCCAGTTGCCGCGTCCGTTCGCATCGGTCTCGAGCGCGATCACGGGGTCGACCAGCGTGAACTCGATGACCTCGAAGCGCCGCGACAGCAATGGCAGCAACGCGATCTGAGCCTCGATCCGCGACGCGGTAAGCATGTCGGGTGTCTTCGACCAGGGCGCGTTCTGGAAGGCGACCTTCGGCAACACGACCTTGGGCTCCAGCGACACCTTGATGTCGACCGGTCCGTCGACCTTCAGCGTACGGCCGGTTTCGGCCTTGACGCGCGCAGCGAGCGGTGCAACGAAGCGACCTGGATCGACGGTTGCGACGGCGATCGCGACACCGATCAGCACCAATGCAATGAGACCGCCGGCGACGCCGAGAATGATGAGGGCAGTGCGGCGCATCGAACTATTCTAGACCTACGCGCACGTGCGCTCGGCGATGCCGCCTCTTCCCGAGGTGTCCGTGCAACGAGAACGACGACCCGTCAGCGCAGCGACGCGTTCACCGCGGCGAGCGCCGCGTTGCCGGGCACGAGATCGGGATCGTTCAGCGTGTTGAGCGGCATGTCGACGGTGTGCAACGCCGCGTGCATGTCGGCGCTGTCGGCGTCGACGTACAGCAACCCCGTCACAACTTCGCCGCGCGCGCGGCGTCCCTCGAGGTACGCCATTGCGGCGACCTTGTCCGAGGGATCGTACGTCGAATCGAGCTTGTGGAGCCGGACGACGCCGCCATCGTGCAGCACCACTTCGCGCACGCCGCCTTCGGGATATTCGGTCGTGATCGGCGCGCGCTCCGGCATGAAATCCAATCGGTTGACCGCCTCGTTGTGTTCGCGCACGTAGTCGTAGCTCTTGGTAGAGCCGGGATGGTTGTTGAACGCCACGCAGGGACTGACGACGTCGATGAACGCTGCTCCGCGATGCGCGACCGCGGCCTTGATGAGCGGCACGAGCTGCGTCTTGTCGCCTGAGAAACCGCGGGCGACGAACGTAGCGCCGAGCGCGAGCGCGAGCAGCACGAGGTCGATCGGCTCGTCGCTGTTGGTGGCGCCGCGCTTGCTCTTGCTGCCTTTGTCCGCGGTCGCCGAAAATTGCCCCTTCGTCAGGCCGTAGACGCCGTTGTTCTCGACGATGTAGACCATGTTGACGTTTCGCCGGAGCACGTGCGCGAACTGGCCGAGGCCGATCGATGCGGAATCGCCGTCGCCGGAGACGCCGAGATAGATCAGGTCCCGGTTGGCGAGCGCCGCGCCGGTGAGCACGGAGGGCATGCGGCCATGCACGCTGTTGAAGCCGTGCGAGTTGCCGAGGAAATACGTCGGGGTCTTCGACGAGCAGCCGATGCCGGACAGCTTCGCGACGCGGTGCGGCGCGACGTCGAGCTCGTAGAACGCCTGGATGATCGCAGCGGAAATCGAGTCGTGTCCGCAGCCCGCGCAGAGTGTCGAGATCGCGCCTTCGTAGTCGCGTCGCGTATAGCCCAGCGCGTTCTTCGGCAGTCCCGGATGGTGGATCTTCGGTTTCGCGAGATACGTCATTTTCAGGTGTTGGATGTCAGGTATCGGGGATCAGGATCAGAGACGCGTCGAACGGATCACGCGGCTTTGCCACCGGTTTTTCGGATGCCTGATCCCGGATACCTGATCCCCGTCAACGGCGTTACGTTGAAGAGGCGTGCCTTCTCGCCGATCTCCTGCGTGATGAAGCGCTCGGTGATCGGTGTGCCGTCGTAGTGCAGCACCGAGGTGAGCTTGGCCGGATCGATCGCGCATTCGTTGACGAGCAACATCTTGAGCTGCGCGTCGCGGTTCTGCTCGACGACGAACACGTGCTCGTGCGAAGCGACGAAGTCGATGATTGCGTCGTCGAACGGGAAGGCGCGAATTCGAAGGCGATCGAGGTGCACGTCCTGCCGCTCGAGCTCGGCGAGCGACTCGGCCATCGCCGCGCCGGTGGACCCGAACCAGATGACCCCTGCGGTGGTCGGCTGCGCAGCGCGCGTCATGACCGGCTTCGGGACCAGACCCTTCGCCGTCTGGAACTTGCGCTGGAGGCGCTGCATGTTGTCGACGTACGCGGGGCCTTCCTCCGTATAGCGAGCGTAGCGATCCTTTGTGGTGCCGCGCGTAAAGTAGCTGCCGCGCGCCGGATGCGTTCCCGGATACGTGCGATACGCGATGCCGTCGCCGTCGACATCGAGGTAGCGGCCGAAGTCGCGTCCCGCGTCGAGGTCGGCCGCCGTCATCACCTTGCCCCGGTCCATCCTGTGGCTGTCGTCCCACGCGAGTGGCTCCGTCAACCAGTCCTGCATGCCGATGTCGAGATCGAGCATGACGAAGATCGGCGTTTGCAGCCGGTCGGCGAGGTCGAACGCGAGCGCTCCGAACTCGAAGCATTCGCGCGGGTCCTCCGGCAGCAGCAGGACATGCTTCGTGTCGCCGTGCGAAGCATAAACGCACGACATCAGGTCCGCCTGCTGGGTGCGCGTCGGCATGCCGGTCGACGGGCTGCCGCGCTGCACGTCAAACAGCACCGCCGGAATTTCCGCGAAGTACGCGAGACCGAGAAATTCCTGCATCAACGAGATGCCCGGCCCCGACGTCGCGGTGAACGCCCGCGCCCCGTTCCAGGCCGCTCCGATCACCATGCCGATCGAGGATAGCTCGTCCTCGGCCTGCACGATCGCATAGCGTTGCTGCCCAGTCGTCGAATCCGTTCGAAACTTGCGGCACCACTTCGCAAAGCTCTCCGCAAGCGACGATGACGGCGTGATCGGGTACCACGCCGCGACTGTCGCGCCACCGTAGACGGCGCCGAGCGCCGCGGCGGCATTGCCATCGATGAAGATGCGATCGCCGACCGCGTCGCGGCGCTGCACCGACAACCCGATCGGGCACGCGAAGTTCGCGAGCGCGTAATCGCGGCCGAGGTGCAATGCCTTGCGATTCGAATCGAGCAACGCCTCCTTGCCGCGATACTGTTCCGAGAACAGGCGCTCGATCTCGCTGGGATCGATGCCGAGCAATGCGGACAGCGCGCCGAGATAGACGATGTTCTTGAAGAGCTGGCGCTGGCGGACGTCGGTGTACGTGGCGTTGCAGATGGCGGTGAGCGGAACACCGAGCGCCGTGATGTCCTCGCGGAACTTCGACGGCGGCAGGGGCTTCGTTGAATCGTAGAACAGGTAGCCGCCCGACTCGATCTCGGCGACGTCCTTGTCCCACGTCTGCGGGTTCATTGCGACCATCAGGTCGACGCCGCCCCGGCGACCGCGCCAGCCCGCCTCCACGATACGGACCTCGTACCACGTCGGCAGCCCCTGGATGTTGGACGGGAAGATATTACGCGCCGCGACCGGAACGCCCATTCGCAGAATCGCTTTCGCGAACAGCCCGTTCGCCGAGGCCGATCCCGAACCGTTGACGTTCGCGAA
Source organism: Pseudomonadota bacterium (assembly GCA_046733075.1). Taxonomy (GTDB): domain Bacteria; phylum Pseudomonadota; class Gammaproteobacteria; order Burkholderiales; family Casimicrobiaceae; genus VBCG01. The sequence goes on from JBKPOL010000043.1 coordinate 6,824, forward strand.
CTTGACCACGAAGTCGTTGATGCGACTCAGTTGCTTCACGCGTGCATCCATCCTTGGGGCCTGTTAACGCTATTGACGCGAACGCGTTTGCAGGGCCGAAAACTCAATCAGCCGCCATGCCGACTTCCGCCGGCACGGCGCGCTTGCGCTCGACGGGCGCGCGGTCGCCCGCGTGCGTCATGTCGAGCAGGAATTTCTGCATGTCCCATGCGCCCGTCGGGCAGCGCTCGGCGCACAACCCGCAGTGCAGGCAGACATCCTCGTCCTTGACCATCACGCGGCCGGTCTTGACTGCCGGAGATACGTAGAGCGGTTGGTCGATGTTCAGCGCGGGGGCCATCAAGCGCGGCCGCAGCTCGGACTCGTCGCCGTTGGCGGTGAACGTGATGCAATCCATCGGGCAGATGTCGACACATGCATCGCATTCGATGCAAAGCTGGCCGGAGAACACGGTCTGCACGTCGCAGTTGAGGCAGCGCTGCGCCTCGGCATATGCGAGCTTCGCATCGAAGCCGAGCTCGACTTCGGTGCGAATGTCGCGAAGCGCGATGACCGTATCCTTGAGTGGCACCCGATAGCGTCGGTCGCCGTGGATGCCGTTGTCGTAGCTCCACTCGTGAATGCCCATCTTCTGCGACAACAGGGTCACGTGCGGCGCCGGACGATCCGTCAGCGACAAGCCGCGGCAGTGCAGGTCGATCGAGATCGCCGCATCGTGCCCGTGCGCAACGGCCCAGATGATGTTCTTCGGCCCGAATGCAGCATCGCCGCCGAAGAACACGCCCGGACGCGTCGATGCCATCGTCGTCGGATCGACGATCGGCATGCCGCGGTCGTCGAATGCGAGGCCGAGATCGCGCTCGATCCACGGGAACGCGTTTTCCTGGCCGATCGCCACGAGCACGTCGTCGCACGCGAAGTGCACCGGCGGCTCGCCGGTGGGGACGAGTTGGCGACGCCCGCGGGCGTCCTGCTGCGGCGCGACCTTCTCGAACCTGACGCCTGTCAAGCGCCCGTGCTCATGCGTGAACTCGAGCGGCACGAGGTAATTGTGGATCGGGATTCCCTCGTGCATCGCGTCCTCCTTTTCCCACGGAGACGCTTTCATTTCGTCGAAGCCGGAGCGCACGACGACCTGCACGTCCTCACCGCCCAGGCGACGCGAGCTGCGGCAGCAATCCATCGCCGTATTGCCGCCGCCGAGAACGACGACGCGCTTCCCGATGCGCGTCGTATGACCAAAGGACACCGACGACAGCCAGTCGATGCCGATGTGAATGTTCGCCGCCGCTTCGGACCGGCCGGGGATCTGGAGATCGCGTCCGCGGGGCGCACCGCTGCCGATGAACACCGCGTCCCACCGCTCGGAGCCATCGGGCGCGAGCAACGCCCCAAGCGAATCGATCGGCGTGCTGCCGCGAAATTCGATACCACCGTCGAGAACGTAGCCGACCTCCTCGTCGATGACGCGATCGGGCAGCCGGAACTTCGGTATCTGCGTGCGCATCATGCCGCCCGCCTGGCGGTCTGCGTCGAAGACCACGCATTCGTAACCGAGCGGCGCGAGGTCGCGCGCGACGGTCAGCGATGCGGGACCCGCGCCGATCAATGCGACGCGTTGTCCGTTGCGGACCTCCGCGGGCTTCGGGAGCCGGGGTCGGATGTCTTCCTTGTAATCGGCCGCGACACGCTTGAGGCGGCAGATGGCCACGGGTTCCGGCTTCGCCTCCACTCGCCGGTGCTCGGGCGATCCCTGCTCGACGCGGCCGCGCCGGCAGGCGGGCTCGCATGGGCGATCGCAGGTCCGGCCGAGAATGCCGGGGAAGACGTTCGACTTCCAGTTGACCAGGTAAGCATCGCCGTAGCGACCCGCGGCGATGAGGCGGATGTATTCGGGAACGGGGGTGTGGGCGGGACACGCCCACTGGCAATCGACGACTCTATGAAAATAGTCGGGGTGCGTGATATCCGTCGGTTTCAATCCAGCTCCTGAAGGGACTCGGGACGGCTCTTTTTTCCGCCCGACCTTTGACCGGGCGGACGCCGACCAGTGCCCGCGTCGTGATGCTACGCCTCGCGAGCGAGCAAGAAAAGCGCCGCAGACGCAAGGGGTTGATACTAGTCAACATTTCGCAACACGTGACGGCATGCCCCGCCGGGTGCGGCTGACTCTCGGTGCGCTAAAATGACCCGTTGCGGGCGACCACGTGACGCGCGGCCGCCCGCCTGCCAATGAATTCCCCGGAACGTCCCCCGCTTCGTCTGACCGAGCTCGCCCACGGCGGTGGCTGTGGCTGCAAGGTCTCGCCCGCGGTCCTGCGGCAGATTCTCGGCACCATGAGTGACGCCCCGGTACCACGCGCGCTTCTCGTTGGCGTCGAGACAGCAGACGACGCGGCCGTGTGGAAGCTCAACGAGTCGCAGGCGGTCGTCGCGACGACGGACTTCTTCACGCCGATCGTCGACGATCCGTTCGACTTCGGTGCCATCGCCGCAACGAATGCACTTTCGGACGTCTATGCGATGGGCGGAACGCCGCTCTTCGCGCTCGCGATCGTCGGCATGCCGGTGGATGTGCTTCCCGTGGAAACGATCCAGCGCATCCTGGACGGCGGCCGGTCGACCTGCGCGCGGGCCGGCGTGCCGATCGCCGGCGGACACACGATCGACACGCCGGAACCGATCTACGGCCTCGTGGCGATCGGTGCCGTGGATCCCGCGCACCTTAAGCGCAATTCCGGCGCAAGGCCGGGCGACGCGATCGTTCTCGGCAAGCCGCTCGGCGTCGGCATCTACGGCGCCGCGCTCAAGCGCAGCGCGTTGTCCGACGAGGGATATCGCGCGATGCTCGACACCACGACGCGGCTCAACACGACGGGCATCGCGCTCGCCGCGATGGACGGCGTGCACGCGTTGACGGACGTCACCGGCTTCGGACTGCTTGGTCATCTGCTCGAGATGTGTCGCGGCGCTTCGCTTGGCGCCGAGATCGAGTTCGGATCGGTGCCACTGCATCCGGGTGCGCTCGAGCTCGCTCGCAAAGGATTCGTCACCGGCGCATCGAAACGCAATTGGGAGAGTTACGGAACCGACGTCGAGCTTCCGCCGTCCATGGAGGGCGCGACACGCGCGCTGCTGACCGATCCCCAGACTTCCGGAGGATTGCTCGCCGCCTGCGCACCCGAAGCCGTCGACGCAGTGCTCGATTCGTTTCGCGCCGACGGCTTTCAACGTGCGGCCGTGGTTGGGCGGTTCAGCGCGGGAACGCCCACGATCCGCGTGCGCTGAAGCGCCTTCGATTGCAGCCTCGACGGGAACCACGCTCAATGGCAGTCGCAACGCAGTCGGTGTCGGACGCACGTTCTCCGTGGCTCGCGCGTTACCGCGAGGTCCGCGCACACACGCTCGAGCTCACGGCACCGTTGTCGCCCGAAGACTGCGCGGTCCAATCGATGCCGGATGCGAGTCCCGCGAAGTGGCATCTCGCGCATACGACCTGGTTCTTCGAAACGTTCGTCGTGGCGCCGCGCGACCGCGACTATGCCGCGTTCGATCCGGCGTTCAAGGTACTTTTCAATTCGTATTACAACGGCATCGGTGACAAGCATCCGCGGCCGGAACGCGGGTTGCTGTCGCGTCCGTCGCTGGACGCCGTGCTCGCGTATCGCGCGCACGTCGACCGCGCGATGCTTGCTTGCTGCGACGCGGCTGCCCACGATGCATCCCTTGCGGCGCTGATCGAACTCGGGCTTTCTCATGAACAGCAGCACCAGGAGCTGATCCTCACCGACATCCTGCACCTGATGTCGCGAAATCCGACGCACCCGGCGCTGTATCCGGCCGGTGCGCACAAGTCGCACCGTCCCGCCGACCTCGAATGGACCGCATTCCCCGCCGGTATCAGCCACGTGGGCCACGCCGGAAACGGCTTCGCCTTCGACAACGAAACGCCGCGACATCGCGTCTGGCTCGACGCCTTCGAGCTTGCATCGAGACCCGTGACGAATCGGGAATTCATCGCGTTCATCGATGACGACGGCTATCGGCGTCCCGACCTATGGCTGTCGCTCGGGTGGGACACGGTGGTCGCGCACGAATGGACTGCGCCGCTGTATTGGGAGCGGAAAGACGCAGGCTGGCGTGCGTTCACGCTGCAGGGGATGCTCGACGTGGAACCGGATGCGCCGGTGTCGCACATCAGCATGTTCGAAGCGGATGCGTATGCGCGGTGGGCCGGCGCGCGCCTGCCGACCGAATTCGAATGGGAAACTGCGATGTCTTCGCCGCGTGCGCCGCGCTACGGCGACGTGTGGGAATGGACGTCGTCGAGCTACGCGCCCTACTCCGGATTTCGCGCCGCCGCTGGTGCGATCGGCGAGTACAACGGCAAGTTCATGTGCAACCAGTACGTCCTGCGCGGCGGCTCCATTGCAACCCCGCCCGGCCATGCGCGCCCGACGTATCGCAATTTCTTTCCGGCCGATGCACGCTGGCAATGGAGCGGCGTGCGTCTCGCACGGGACGCAACCTAGTGCCTCGATTGGGCGCGAGGGATCGCGACGCTAGCGACGCTTCACCGTCAATGAAACGGCCTTCGTGACGCCTGCATAGGTCGCCTGAATCGCCACCGTCAGGCTACGCTTCGTCGCGGCCGTCGTCACCGGGAACGTCGCGGTGGTTGCCCCTGCCGGTACGACGACGCTTTCGGGCACGACCACATATGTCGGGCTCGAGCTGCGGAGCGCAACGCTCGCGCCCCCGCTCGCAGCAGGCGCGCTCAGCGTAACTTTCCCGCTCGTCGACGCGCCGCCGATGACGTTCGCGTTCGTCAGCGTCACCGCCGTGAGCGCGGGTGCGATGCCTGGCGTGAGCGTGAATGTGGTCGTCTTCGTCGTGCCCGCGTAGGAGGCGGAGAGGGTCGCCGCCGTCGACATGGCGACATTCGCGGTGGCGATTCCGAAGTCCGCGGACGTCGCGCCCTGCGAAACCGTCACACTTGAAGGAACGGTGACCGCGCTGCTCGCACTCGACAGCGTAATGAGCGCACCGCCGCTCGGCGCCGGAGTCGACAGCGTCACGCGGCCCGTCGCCGAGGCGCCGCCGGTGACGCTTTGAGGATTCGCCGCGACAGACGCGAGCGTGGCGACCGCGCCGGCCGAGGGCTGCCAACCCAGTTCAACGACGTCGAAATCGCTTGCGCTGAGCGTCGCGAACGCCGGGTTCAGGATGTCGTTGCTCCACCGCGTGTCGAACGTACCGGTGACGTACATGTCGCTGCCGTTGTCGGCAACGATGAGGCCGTACTTCTGCATCGCACGGAATATCTTCCGCACATTCGGATCGCTCGTCCGCAACGCCGGATCCTGGCCGTTCACGCTGGTCTTCAAGCGAAGGCGCGCGCCCATCGGCAATGCTCCCGCCGTCGAACCGGCGCGGTGCGACGCCGGATAGACATAGCCATTCGTCGCGCGTACCGTGACGCGAAACGCGTGACCGATGTCGCTCACCGCTGCGTTCCATGCCTCGTCGTAACGCACGAGTCCCGGAAAGATGGCGAGACCTGCAGCGTCAGCCGACGTCCATGTATCCGGCCGCCGGTTGTTCGTGTTCATGTCGAAGAATGCACCCGATCCGGCGTACCACTGCGCGTGCGCGCCGTCGTACCAGACGTTGTAGAGCTCGTACAGATAACGATTCGTGCAGTCGATGACGAGCAGATGGCGGTCGCCCTGACTGCGCTGGTCCGTTGCGCCCGGCGCGCCGCCTTCGACCCAGTGCGGCTGCGTCGCTGCCTGCTGCGGAATCGGGTAGAACGCGAGGCCCCGTCCGGTCGCATAGGCCACACCGTCGCTTTCGTCCCAATAGTCGAAGGTCACTGCCTGCTTCGGCTGACTTCCGCTCACGACCGCGTACGGCATGCCGTAGATGTCGACACTGCCCGGCGACGCTTCGCCACCGAAGTCGGGATGCAGCCTGCGCGTCCCGCCGTTGTTGATGAACGCGATGTAGCCGGCGGAGCCCGCGTCCACCGGCGCCGACGAGATGTCCGTGTTCCACCAGTTGTCCGCGGGGAAGAGCGGAAGGGGCGCGGGAGGCGCGGCTCCTTCGACCGGAACCGTCGCCGGACACTGTTGCGCCGCGACGTCGAAAGCGGGCGCGAACGCGAGCGTCGAAGCCAGCAGGAAGCGAATCGTTCTGGCACGCATCATATCTTTCCGTCCGCCGAGGAGATATGACATTAGCATATCGTGCGTGGCCCAAGACGCGAGCCGACGCACGGCGCCGGATCGTGCGACAGCCCTCAGGCGATTCCGGCACGAGCCCGAGGGGGATGACGCCGATCGAGGAGACCGGGCGCGCAGCTGACGGCTTGTGCAGACCCGGCGGCTAGATGACGCGATCTGCAGACTGGGCGCTCACCTGACGCCATCCTGCGGACCCGGACGGGCAGATCACACCATCGTGCAGACCGGGCGTGCAGATCATGCGACCTGGTGTGTTCAGCAAGCCGCGGACGCGGCCGGGGAATCCAGCGAGCGTCGCGGAATTCGCGCCGGGTCGCGGATCAGCTCGCGTAGTACACGGCAAAATCGCGCGCTTCGTCCTGCCAGCACTGAACGGAAGAGAAACCCGCGCGCTGGAGCATCGCCGTGAATTCGTCGGGCGTGTACTTGTACGAGCTCTCGGTATGGATGCGCTCGCCCGCAGCATAGACGCGTTCGATCCCGTCGATCCGCACGGTCTGCGGTGCACGTGCCTCGAGATGCATCTCGACGCGCCCTGCCGCTGCGTTGTAGCGCGCAACGTGTGCAAAGCCGACGGGCCCAAACGCGGTGCCGAGAACGCGATTGACGTGCAGCAGAATGATTCGGTTGAACGCAGCCGTCACTCCCGCCGCGTCGTCGTACGCGGCGCGCAGGCGTTCGGCGTCCTTTTTCGTGTCGACCCCGATCAGCAGTCCGCTTTCAGCGTCACCTTCGCAGTGACGGCGAATCGTTTGCAGGAATTGCAACGCTTCGGAACGCGAGAAGTTGCCGATCGACGATCCCGGGTAGAACCACGTCGTGGAAGCGCCTGCGAGGTCGCGCCGCAGATCGAGACCCCGCGTGAAATCCGTCAGTACGCCCTGCACCTCGAGGTCCGGATGGGCAAGCGCAACGCGCGGCAGCGCCTTGGCG
>JBKPOL010000044.1:0-9124 GCA_046733075.1 Pseudomonadota bacterium
TTAACACCCTGGCCGGCCAAGGGGTGCACGCCGTGGGCGGCATCCCCGATGAGCGCCATCCGATGGGCGATGGACGTGGGCAGGCGTAGCGACTGCAACGGAAAGGCAACGGGTGACGTAATCATGCGCAACGCGCCGAGCGCGGCCATCCCGGACTCGGCAACCCGATCGGTGAACGCGTCGGACGACAACGCGAGGAGCTCACGCGCCTGCAGGTCCGGCGCAGACCAGACGATCGACATGCGACGCCCCGGCAGCGGAAGCCACGCGAGGACACCACCGTCTTCCCTGAACCATTGTCGAGCACAACCGTGATGAGCTAGCTCGCACTGGAAGTTCGCGACGACGCCCTGTTGGCCGTACGAGCGCGGTTCTGCGACGATGCCCGCCGCCTCGCGTACCCACGAGTTGAGACCGTCCGCGCCGACGACGAGGCTGCCCGCGAACTGACGGCCGTCCTCGAGCGTCAATGTGCCTTCGGTCGCAGTCCACGCAAGCGAGCTGAACTGCACGCCGGTGACGAGGTCGACGCCGGGCACGTGCACGGCGGGGAGCAACGCTGCCCGAAGCGCGCGCTCCTCGACGATCCATGCGAGGGCGCGCTCGCCAAGTTCATAGGCGGAAAAGTTGAGCGTCGCGCCTCCATCGCCGACGATGCGCATGGACTCGATAGCGGCAATGCGCTCGCAAGGCAGCGACTGCCAGGCGCCGACCGCCTGCAGAAACGTCGCGCTGCCCGGGCTGATCGCGTAGACGCGCGGGTCCCACGTCTCGGGGTTGGGTGCGGGGTGGTGCGGCAGTTGCCGGTCGAGGAGCGCGACGGTGATCCCGCTCCGCGCCAGCGCAGCCGCGAGCGAAAGCCCGACGAGGCCTGCACCGGCGATGACGACGTCACGCCTTTCGATCGCGTTCAAGCGTCGAGGCTCTCGATGACGAGTTGCTGATTGGTGTAGATGCAGATCTCCCCGGCGATCATCAATGCCCGCTCGACGATTTCGCGCGCGGGCAACTGCGTGTTGTCGAGCAATGCCTTCGCCGCGGCCTGCGCATAGGGTCCGCCCGAGCCGATGGCGACGATTCCGTGCTCGGGCTCCAGCACGTCGCCGGTGCCTGTGACGACCAGCGACGTGGTGCGATCGGCAATGGCAAGCATCGCTTCCAATCGCCGCAGGACCCGATCGGCACGCCAGTCCTTGGCGAGTTCGACCGCCGAACGCGTCAAATGTCCCTGATGCTTGTCGAGCTTGGCCTCGAAGCGCTCGAAAAGCGTGAATGCGTCGGCAGTGGCGCCGGCGAATCCGGCCAACACCTTTTCGTGGTAAAGCCTGCGCACCTTGCGCGCACTTGCCTTGATGACGACCTGGCCGAGCGTGACCTGGCCGTCGCCTCCCAGCGCGACGGCGCCGGCGCGCCGCACGGACAGGATCGTCGTGCCGTGAAATGTCTCCATCATCGGCGGCTATTGGTCCGGTCGGGCCCGGAACGGACGCGCCGGCCCTTAGTCAGCCTTTTTGACGAAGTGACGCGGCGAGATGCCGATCAGCAACAGAAGCGCGCGGACGATGGGCGACGCGCCGAGGATCTGGACCGCCTTGCCCTGTCCTTCGACGCGGCTGATCGCGTTGAACAGCGCGCCTGCGAAGATGAAGTCGATGCGCTCGACATCGGTCATGTCGATCTGCACGACGCTGCTGCGGGCGGCGAAATCGGCCAGCCGCGCGAGTTGCGGCGATGTCGAGCCGGCGAGAATTCCTTCCAAGGGGAGCGTTTCCCGGTCCGCCTCGGGTCGCTCCGGTCGTTCGGCCACGGCGACGAGCCCCGTCTCCGTTCCGGCACGTCCCTTGTCGCCACCCGATCTCGGCGGTGGCTCCCAGGACGGAGGCGACAACTCGAAAGTCACCGCGAATTCGACCGCGCGTTCGTCGAACTTCACCTGATCGTGCTGCCATTGCAGCAACTCGAGCGACAGCAGCCACGCGCCTTCACCGCCGTCCCTGCCCTGCCCGACCGCCGCCTCGAGCGTCGCGATCAGCTTCTCGGGCCGCTGGATTGCGAGCTCCATCCGCTGGCTCCGCGCGCGACCGAGATCGTGCGCGAGCATGCGTGCGCCGCGCTCGTCGAAGCCGGTCACCGAAGACAAGTCGATCCGTGCGCGCTGAACGCATTTCTCCAGCGCGCGCTTCAGACCCTCGAGCTGGGCGGAGCTGTCGCTCGACAGCTTACCCGTCACGGCGATGTAACCGCCGCCGCCCTTTTCCTCCGGCGGCAACTTGATGCGCTCGTTCCACGAGGGCGCCGAACGCTCGAACTGCAGCACGAACTGCATCGCAAGCTGATCGAACGCAACGCGGTCGTTGGCGCGCTGCAAAAGGTCGAACAGCGCGAGCCACGCGAGAGGTGACAGCTTCGTATCCGGGTCGGTCGCGACCCCTTGCTCGAGGATCTCGCGGGCCGTTGCGTCCTGGCCGTTCGCGAACAGGAGCGCCGCGTTTTCAAGCACCGCGCACAAGCCGGGATTCGCCTGGGCGACTTCGATCGCCTTGGGTGCCGTTGACCAATCGATGATGCTCGCGCCGCGCTGGCTGGTCTCGCCGAGCGGCTCGAGCCCAAGCGGCTTCCCGGCCTTGCGACTGGCCGCCTGCGCGGCGAGCTCGCGCGCCGAGACGACGTGAGCCTCGCGCTTCGCGACGCGCGGGACCGACGCGGGGTCGGGGACCTTTTTCGCCGGCGGCTTACCGAAAATGGGCATCAACGGGTTGATATGCCAATGGAATCCGATCGATTATCTTCCCCCGGAACGGTCAGGACAAGGCGCGGATGGTCATAGACGCGCGGAACCTGTTCAAGCGTATCCATTACCGCATCTAAAGCGATCGGCACCACCGAGGAGGACCCCGCAGCCGGGTCGCGCTGCGGGGTCGGCAGGAGCCCCTCAGGCCCGCGCGAGGTTCTCTGCGGCGAAATCCCAGTTGAGCAGGCGGTCGATGACCGCGTTCACGTAGTCGGGACGCCGATTCTGGTAATCGAGGTAGTACGCGTGCTCCCACACATCCACCGTAAGCAGCGGCGTTGCACCCTTGACGAATGGCGGCTCCGCGTTCGCCGTCTTCATGATGCCGAGCTTGCCTCCCTGGGCGACCAGCCAGCCCCAGCCGGATCCGAACTGCGTCACGCATGCCTGGGCAAACTCCTTGCGGAAATTGTCGTAACCGCCGAGATCGGAGTCGATCATCTGCGCAATGCGGCCGCTCGGCTTGCCCCCTGCGTTGCCCTTGAGGCAGTTCCAGTAGAACGTGTGATTCCAGACCTGCGCCGAGTTGTTGAAAAGCCCGACCTTGTCCGCTTTACCGGCCGTGTCGCGAATGACCTTCTCGAGCGGCGCGCTCTCGTATTCCGTGCCCTTAGCCAGATTGTTCAGGTTATCGACGTAAGCCTTGTGGTGCTTGCCATAGTGGAAGGAGAGCGTGTTCGCCGAGATCACCGGGTCCAGCGCATTTTCGGGGTAGGGAAGAGGCGGCAGCGTGAACATGACGTCGTGCTCCTTCGTTCGAAATGAGATTGGAGTGCGAACAGCGTGCGCCGGCGAACCGGCCCACGCGTAGGTCGAGGCGCCGCGGCGATCAGTCGCCGTACAGCTTCTGGACGCGCTCGCGTCGCTCCTGCGCTTCGATCGACAACGTCGTCATCGGTCGCGCGATGAGGCGCGGCACGCCGATCGGCTCCCCGGTTTCCTCGCAGTAGCCGTACGAGCCGTCCTCGATCATCCGCAGGGACTTTTCGACCTTCTTCAAAAGTTTGCGTTCCCGATCGCGCGTGCGCAACTCCAGCGTGTATTCCTCTTCCAGCGTTGCGCGATCCGACGGGTCCGTCGTGATCTCATTTTCGCGCAGATGCTCTCCGGTGTCGTCGGCGTTGCGCAGTATCTGGTCGCGGATGTCCTCGAGCCGCTTCCTGAAGAAAGCGAGCTGCGCTTCGTTCATGTAGTCCTTGTCCGGGGCCTTGAGGATTTCTTCCTCCGTCAGCTCCCGGGGCTGCTTCTTGACGGCAACTGCTGTTTTGGCGGCCATGTCCTTGATCCATCCGTGAACTTCGTACCGACGACTTGTCCGGCATTGCAACCCCGGAATCAAACGCCGTCGGCGATTAACTGCGCATTATAGCTCGCGATCGCGTCGCAAGCGACTTCGCCACGCCGCCGCGCCATCGACCGGCCGAGGCGCGGAGGTTCCTTTACTCTCGTAGAATCAACAGATTCCAATGCGACCCCCACCCGCGCGAGCGTTCGTCCCGACGACTGGCACGTGCGTTTGCGCGATGGCTCACACCTTCGAATGGTGGTGGCTGCAACGGCCCAGGTCTTCGGCAGAGCAATCGTCATGCCGACACGGTGTATCCGCCGTGGTCCCGCGTGAACGGGCCCGTCGCAGCGACCCCTTATAATCGGCGTGCGAAGCCTTCCGGATCGTCGCTGCCTCGAATCACTTCGGGGGAGAGGAAAGTCCGGGCTCCACAGAGCGGGATGCCGGGTAACGCCCGGCCGCACGAGCCGAAGCTTCGCGGTTTCGGCAAAGGCGAGGAACAGGGCCACAGAGACGAGTCGCTTCCCTTCAAAGGGTAGCGGGTGAAACGCGGCAACCTCCATCCGGAGCAACGCCAAATAGGCGGACGACGACGCTGCTCGCCGAGTCCGCGGGTAGGCGGCTCGAGCCCGACGGTGACGTCGGGCCTAGAGGAATGACGGTCATAGCGCGCGATTACGGGCGCCGTAACAGAACCCGGCTTACAGGGAGGCTTCGCTTCTTCCATTTGACCGACGAAACTCTTGCTGCGCTCGCCACTCGGTCACGCGCGCGACTCGCGACGCCTTGCCCTCAACATGCGACTCCGGCGCGTATCCTTGATGATCTCGCGCGCCGCGTTGCGGCCGGGAATGCCCGTGACGCCGCCGCCGGGATGCGCACCTGATCCGCACAAGTAGAGACCCTTGACCGGCATCCGGTAATCGGCGTTGCCGAGCACCGGCCGCGCCGAGAACAGTTGATCGAGCGCGAGCGCTCCGTGAAAGATGTCGCCGCCGATCAAGCCGAACTCGCGTTCGAGGTCGAGCGGCGTCAGCGCGCGCCGACCCAGCACGCTCTTCCTGAAATTCGGTGCGACCGCGTTCACCGTTTCGATCATCACGTCGGCGACCTCGTCGCGATGCTGGTCCCAGGTTCGCCCCGGCCGCACATCGCCGATGCGCGGCATCACATGCTGGCAAAAGAGGCTCGCGACATGCATGCCGCTCGGCGCGAGCGATTGATCGGCGACGGAGGGAATCACCATCTCGACGATCGGCGCGCGCGACCATCCGGTCAGCCGCGCATCGAAGTACGCGCGCTCCATATAGGCAAGCGATGGCGCGATGATGATGCCGCTGCCGTGATGCGCTTGCGTGGTCGTGCCGCCGAGGCATTTGAAATCGGGGAGCTGCGCGAGCGCCACGTTCATGCGAAACGTGCCCGAGCCGCAGCGATAGCCGTCGATGCGCGCCCGGAAATCGGCGTCGACATTTTCGGCAGCGACGAGCGAGCCGAACAGCAGCTTCGGATTGACGTTCGCCGCGACGCGTTGCGCGAAGATGGTTTCGCCGGTTTCGAGCTCGACCCCGGCAACCCGGCCCGCTTCGATGTGCACGCGCCGGACGGGCGCATTGGTGCGGATGGTTACGCCGCGTGCCACGCATTCGCGCGCCATCGCCTGCGTGATCGCCCCCATGCCGCCCATCGCATGTCCCCATTGTCCGCGCTCGCCGTTGACTTCCCCGAACACGTGGTGCAACAGCACATACGCGGAGCCCGGCGCGTAAGGACTCTGGAAGTTGCCGACGACCGCATCGAAGCCGAAGGCAGCCTTGATCGGCGCCGATTCGAACCAGCGATCGAGTACTTCACCGGCGCTCTTCGTGAACAAATCGAGAACATCGCGTTGCCCCGCCCGGTCGAGCACGCGAAACGGCCTGGCCGCCTTCCATGCGTCGAGGATCAGGTTCACCCGCGCACCCGTTTGCACGCCGACGTTCGGCGGCGTGACGTGCAGGAGTGCGCGCAGAACATCAGCGACACGGGTGAGCATTGCGTAATAGTCCGGCAGTCGTTCGGCGTCCTTGATCGAGAACTTCCCGACTTCGGCCTGTGTCAGCGCAAGGCTGCCGCCGACTTTCAGGTACTGGTTCGATGGCAGTGGCAGGAAGTTCGCAAGCGGCCGCTTGACGATGCGAAGCCCATGCTCGGCAAGGCGAAGATCGGCGATCACCTCCGGTGCGAGCAGGCTCACGGTATAGCTCGCGGTCGAATTGCGAAAGCCGGGGTGGAACTCTTCGGTGACGGCGGCGCCACCCACGGTCTTGCGGCGCTCGAGGATGCACACGGACATGCCAGCGCCCGCCAGATAGGCGCCGCACACGAGCCCGTTGTGGCCCGCGCCCACGACGATCGCGTCGAAGTCCTGTGCCTTCACGAACGCGACGCGACGCCGGGTACCGCGCCGCCGCTACTCCGCAAGACCCGCCGCGACGTGCGAAAACCCGCAATCGACGTACGTGACCTCGCCGGTGATCGCACTCGACAGCGGCGAGAAATAAAACGCCGCGACGTTACCCACTTCGTCGATCGTCACGTTGCGCCGCAAAGGTGCGGTCTGCTCGACGAAGCTCAGGATTTTCGAGAAGCCGGCGATCCCCGCGGCGGCGAGCGTCTTTATCGGACCTGCGGAGATGGCGTTGACGCGCGTTCCTTCCGGCCCGAGCGCGGATGCGAGGTAACGAACGTTGGCCTCGAGGCTCGCCTTCGCCAGCCCCATGACGTTGTAGTTAGCGACCGCGCGCGCGGCACCGAGGTATGTCAGCGTCAAAAGCGACGCGTTGCGATCCTTGAGCAGTGATCGCGCGCCTTTCGCGAGCGCGGCAAAGCTGTAGCTCGAGATGTCGTGCGCGACGGTGAAAGCCGCGCGCGACAAGCCATCCAGGAAATTGCCCGAGAGCGCCTCGCGCGGCGCAAAGGCAATCGAGTGCAGCATTCCATCGAGCGCGCCCCATTCGGCGCGCAGGCACTCGAAAAGTGCGGCGATCTGGTCGTCCGACGCGACGTCGCAGGGGAGGACCGGACACGCGCCGAATTCGGCCGCAATCCTGACAACGCGATCCTTGATGTCCTCGTTCGCGTACGTGAAGGCGAGCGTCGCACCCTCGCGCTGACAGGCTTTTGCGACGCCGTACGCGATCGATCGCGTCGACAGGACGCCGGTGATCAGGATCCGCCGGTCAGCAAGAAGACCCATCGAGGTCGATTGGTTGCGCGGGATGGGTGAAGTGTTGTTGGGTCACGTCAGAAGGTGAACGACGGTGGTCTTGCTGCTTCGAAAACGCCGCACGCCATCGCTGCATTCGGCACATCGGGCTTGATGTCGGGCACCTCCGTTCCCGAGTAAAGCACGACGCTTCGTCCCGCGACCCCGTCGGGACCCGTGGCATGCAGATTGGATACGCGAAGCTCCGCTTCGACACGGTTCTCCGAGTTCGCGTATTGCAGCGGCACGAGGTCCTGCGGCCGCTTGCCTGTCGATGCCGGCGCCCACGGCGCTCCCGCCGAAAAGCCGTTCGGCGACGTGCAGTTCCCGCGCTCGTGAAAGGCGATTCGATAAGGCCCGAACGGAAAATTGATGGCGGACACGAGGATCGTTGCGCCGTCCGCGCGATCGATCACACGCACCTTGCCGATGATCGCGGAACCTCCGATCGATCGCAGCGTGGCCTGCTGTCCCATGTTCACGTCCTTGGAATTCTCACCGCCGCTAGGAGACGACGAGCACGCGATGACAGCGGTTCCGATGCAGGCGATCGCCGCCACCGCAAGTCCTCGCTTGCATGCGTCGCGAAGTGCGCTTGCGTGCAGCACAGCATTCGAGAATCGTTGCCGCATTACATCCATGCGTCTTGCGAAATCGGACGAGCCGCTGTCATGCTGCTGCAATGACACCGCAGGCGACGCGGGCCCCGGAATTGCCCGTTGGTTGGGTCTTGTAATCGTCGGGATCGTTGTGAACGATGACGGCGCGTCCGACGATGCCATTCCCGCCGGTGTCGAGTGTGATCGTATCGAGCGTGACGTCGAGCGCGGCATTGCCGCCTGCGTCCGCCTCCAGCATTGGCATGTCGCCGCCGTGATGGTCGCCCGCTGCCGGATTCCCGTGCGGCTTGTTCGTGGGGTTGAAGTGGCCGCCCGCGCTCATCGCATCGGCCGCGCTGCAATCGCCCTTTTCATGGATGTGGAACCCGTGCATGCCCTGAGTCAAACCAGTCACTTTCGCAACGACGCGAACACGATCGCCCATCGGAGTGAACGTCACCGTGCCCGCGGCTCGATTGCCCGCGGTCGGCGCCAGGCTGGCCGCCGCCGTGCGCGAAGAGGACATCATCGATGCGCATCCTGTCGCGAGCGAAGCAGCGATCAGCAATTGTAACTTCCATGCGAACGTCATGACTCCTCCGGCGCTTCGACGCGCTGACGAAACATTGTCGCATGCGAGTGAGGCGAGGATGCTGACCGGTTGCACCCGCGGCCGTTTGTCGAAACGCGCGAGCGCTTGTCGCGCCGGCTCCAGATATCCGTTAGCATCCGCAACCGCGCATCTCCTCCATGCACGAAGGGGGGATGCTTATATGATCGCGGTTCACCGGAACTCGCACAGTGCGTTCCTCTGGTGGACGCGATCACGACGACCGGAAAGATCAAGAAGCCGCTGATCACGGTCGCTGGGACAATGGACGCGCTGCTGCCCATCAAGCATCAGGCACGCGCCTACGAGGACGCGGTGGATGCGTCCCGCAAGGGCAACAACGAGCATCGCAATGCGCAATATCGGCTGTACGCAGTGCAGAACGGCAACCACATCGAGTCGTATATCACGCCGTTCCCCGAGCTGGTCCTGATCCAGCCGCATGCACAGAAGGCGTTCGATTTGCTTGTCTCGCACGTGGAGAGCAACACCGCGCTGCCGCCCAGCCAATGCATTCCGAAAGGCGGAACGATCTCGGGCACGCCGACGCAGGCGGGCAACTGCACGCAGTTGCTCGTCCCCTGAGGGC
>JBKPOL010000045.1:0-22105 GCA_046733075.1 Pseudomonadota bacterium
GTAAGGCGCTCGTGTGGTGCAGCACGCTGTTCGGCTCAGCGAACGCCGAATGCCAGCCGATCGATCCAGATGCCTGCGACCCGCAATTTCATCGCTCGGCCGCGTTCGAAATCGTCACCGTTTGCCGCTCCTGCCGTGACACGGGCGCGGTTCTGCGGCCGACAACGATGGCAAGCCCGATGACAGCGCACATCGTCGCAAATGCGACCCATGCGTACGGTCGCAACAGCGGCAGGCCGATGAGAATCAGGCCGTCGTTGCTCCCTGGTATGATCAGACTGCCCCAGCCCATCAACATCCCGCCCACCAGGCAGCGCGCGATCTGCGCCGCGGTGACCCGCGTATTGCGGTAGCGACCGGCGGTCATTCCTCCGATAACCGCCCCTGCGTAGAGCGCGAGCAGCAAACCGATTCGCGCAGGCAGGCTCGACGCCATCCCGTGTGCGAGCTCGGCCAGGACATCCGTATAGGCCCATGCGCCGGAGAGGACGAGGACCACGACGAACGTCACGCCGATGACACACGTCGCGGCATGCGGCGACCAGACGCGCCGCGTCACCAGCACGAGCAGATGGCGAGGCAATGGCGCGGTGCGCTCGACGAACAGCGGCCTGCCGACACGCACGACGGCGAACGCCGCGGCCACCGCGCCGAGCCACGCCGGCCCGTTCAGCAGCGGTGATGCGTTGACTAACGGTGCCGGCGCCGCACCGCCAGGAAGCCATTGGACGCTTACGCAGCCGAGGTAGAAGCCGAGCGGCGTGAGCGCGTACGCCCATTCCCCCGATCCAAGCCTTGCGATCGCGCCAAACACGCACGCGCGATTCACGTAGGCGCCAAATCCGAGCAACGCTCCGCCCACGAACGTCAGGGTGCCGAGCGGATAGCCCGCGGGCATCGTGTGCGCGAATCCGAACGCGCGGGCGAGCAGCAGTCCGGCCACCACCCACAGCGACGCCTCGATCATGCTCGCAAGTCGCGTGGCGCGGCGGCGCGTGACCCACTCGTCGACGGCAGCGACCGTGCAAGTCGCACCGCGCTGGATGGCGAAGCCCATCAGACCAACGCAGATCGCCGAGATCACGAATGCTAACGTCAACACCTGTCCCATCGCCCCCACCCTGCAGCCGTCTCGACAAATGCAAAGGCGCGCCGGTTCGCGCGCCTCCTGCCCTCCCTGCCCATGCCAACCGGATGGGCACCGGCGCGCATTACATGTGCTGCATCATCGTCTCGGGCTTGCGGTCGTTGACGATATCCGCGATCGTCAGCACGACGGTCGTCTTGCCCTCGTTCTTCCACCAGTGCTGCGTGCCGAGAAACTCGCGAGAGATGTCGCCGGCGCGATGCAGGATCGGCACCAGGCACTTGCTGCTGTTCTCGTAGATCTCGCCTGCGTTGACCATGATGAGCGCAGGGCGATCGGCATGCGAATGCAGCGGAACGACGCCACCCGGCTTAATCTCCATGTGGCGAAAGCGCAGCCGGCGTTGATCGAGCTTGACGTTCTCCTTGGAAAGGTCAATCGCCGCGAGCTCGTTCTCGGTGACGCCGATCGGTGCGATCGCAGCTCCGGTGAGCGGGTTGCTGCCGACCTTGTCGGCGGGACATTCGCCCGCGAACGCCGGCGCAGCGGCCGTCAATGCAAACGTTGCAAACAGCGCCGCACGCACAGCGCGGGGAGCAAAGACCGAGTTCATTTCGTTTCTCCTTGACATGAATGAGAGGAATTCGTCAGTTGCGTCGGAGGGCATTTGATTGCCAACGCACGCAGCACAGTTGTCGGTCGGACGCGCTGCTACTTACGCATGCGTGGTCCGATCTTGATTACCGCGTCCTGCCGGCGAAGCCGTCGACGCCACGCACCGGGTCGTGCTCGCGGCGCATGGGATCGTCATGAATGATGACGCCTTCAATCGGATCGGCCGACGTTTGCCACGGCGCCGCGTCGAGCATCCGCTTCGTGTCCTCGTACCCTGCGCGCCACCGCTCGCGAATGCCGGACGGCGTGAAGTCGATGTCCTTGGTGTGATCCTCGCCATTTATCCTCGGTGCGACGAGTCGCGCCACATGCATGGTCGTCCCGCAGCCCCAGGATGCGAGCTCCTTCACTTCCGCCGAGCCGCGCGCGGATTCGGGAATCCGTTGCGCCAACTCCCGGATGATGTGCCGCAAGTGGTGAATCTGCTTTTGCCGGGCGATGTGACTGTCCGCGCGGCTCGCATACTGGATGTCCTTCTGGCGGCCCATCACCTGCCACAACGTTTCGGGCTCGGCGCCTTCGGGATTCCACATCTGCACGGCGAAAATGACCGAGTCCTTCCGCGGCTTGTCGTCGAGCACTGCTTCGATCGGCGTGTTCGAGTAGATGCCGCCGTCCCAGTACGGATCGCCGTCGATTCGCACGGCCGGGAACGCCGGCGGCAATGCGCCGGACGCCACCACGTGGTCGAGCGTGACACGCTCATCGCGGCTGTCGAAATAACGCATTGCGCCGGTGCGGACGTTGACCGCGCCGACGGTGAGTCGCACGTGGCGCGCGTCGATGTGGTCGAGATCGATCAGGTCCGACAACGTTGTGCGTAAGGGTTTTGTCGAGTAGTACCCCGCGGATTCGACGCCGAGCCGAACGTGCGAGCCGAACCATGCGGGACCATGCGGCTCGAAGAACGCAGGAATTCCGCGCATGACGGTTGTCAGATTGACGGACGCGTTGGCGAGGCCGGTGAAGAGTTGCAGCAGGTCGGGATGTACGACGCTCGCCTCCATCCGGGCCCAGAACTCGACGAGGCGCGCAAGGCGCTGCGACGGCGCGTTGCCCGCAATCAGCGCCGCGTTGATCGCGCCGATCGATGTGCCGATCACCCAGTCCGGCTCGGCGCCATATTCGTGCATCGCCTCATACACACCCACCTGGTAGGCGCCGAGCGCACCGCCCCCCTGGAGCACGAGCACGACCTGACCCGGGAAGCCGCTCGCCGGGGCTGCGCGCCGTGTCGAAGCACGCCGGCCTAGCCGCGGCGCGCCGTGGCCGCTCGTGTGGGGCGCATTTGCCGCGAAGGAACGATCGTTCATGGCTTGCCTGCGTTCACTGGGCGGTCCATCCGCCGTCGATGGGAATGATCGCGCCGGTGATCGACGCCGCGTCCTTGCTGGCGAGGAAGACCGCCAGTGCGGCGACTTCGCTCACCTGAACGAAGCGCTTGGTCGGCTGCGCGTACAGCAGCACATCGTTGATGACCTGCTCCTCCGTCAGCCCGCGCGCCTTCGCGGTATCCGGAATCTGCTTTTCGACGAGCGGCGTCCAGACGTAGCCGGGACAAATGGCGTTCATCGTGATGCCTTGCGCTGCGACTTCGAGCGCGACGGTCTTCGTCAGGCCGGCGATCCCATGCTTCGCGGACACATAGGCGGACTTGAAGGGACTGGCAACGAGCGCATGCGCGGACGCGACGTTGATGATCCGGCCCCACTTCTTCGCCTTCATCGCGGGCAGCGCAAGACGAATGGCGTGGAACGACGCGGAGAGGTTCAGCGCGAGAATCGCGTTCCACTTGTCGATCGGAAACTCGTCGATCGGGGACACGAACTGGATGCCGGCGTTGTTGACCAGGATGTCGATGCTGCCGAACTCCTCGATCGCGTTGCCGATCATCGACTCGATTGCCCGAACCTGCGTCAGGTCTCCGCCGTCGTAGCGGGCGCGGACGTGATACTCCGATTCGAGGCCCGTCCGAATCGATTCGATCTCCGATGGCTCGCCGAATCCGTTCAGTACGACGTTCGCCCCGCGCGCGGCGAACGCGGTCGCGATTCCCAACCCGATGCCACTGGTGGATCCGGTAACCAGCGCGGTTAAGCCCTTGAACATGGAAGTCTCCTTCAAAAAGGTTGCAGTTGCGGGGTTAGTCAACGCGACGTACCCAAACCTTACTGCACTCAGCGGCCGGAGCCGCGTAATGAATCGCCATGCGCGGCGACCCATGGATCACGGCCTGCACGGCGCCAGCCGCGACGCAATGGTTTTGGCCGATTCGTTCGAATCATCGGGAGAAAGCGCGTGGACGCCCGTTAGAAAGATGGTCATCGTCGGCACGCGCCCGAACGCGCTGGTCGAGCAGATGCTGGTGCCGATCTATCGGTGCCTGCTGCGCCGCGACTGTGGACCATCAGGGACTGCGGGCTCGCGCGCAAAGGTCGCAACATTCACGCGGACGCAACCCTGCCTTTCTAACCGAGCCTTCCCAGGACTACCCGCGTTCCATCGCAAACTCCCGGCGAACCGCCGGAGCGCGAAGCCCGTTCACGCCGCGTGAGGTACGCCGAGCAGCAGATTCGCCGGCACGGCCACGTCAATCAACTTCGGACGCGGCAACTTGAGGTTGCCCATCAGCTCGATGAAGGAGGCGCGATCGCGTCCGACGAGGCGCGCGTTGTGGCGCTTCTCGTGCCCGATCGTCGACACCGTGTTGCCCTTGTAGTCGTGCGCGGGCCACACGCGCGTGTCCTCGGGCAGCGTAAACAGCCGCTCGTGAACGCTGTCGTAGAGCGATCCCGCATCGCCGCTCTGGAAGTCGGTGCGGCCGCAGCCATCGATCAGCAGCGTATCGCCGGTCAGCACATGGTTGCGCCACAGATAACTGGTGCTGCCCGACGTGTGTCCCGGTGTGTGAATCGCCGAGATCGTCTCGCCGGCGCCGAATGACAACGTGTCGCCGTGGACGAGCTGCACGTCGGCCGATGAAATGCCGCACTTGAAGGGGGCCGCCGCCGTCGCTCCCGTACGTTGGCGCAGCAAGCCGGCGCCGGTCACGTGATCGGCGTGCGCGTGCGTTTCAACGAGGTAGCGCACGGTCAATCCCAACCGGCGAACCAGGCCGAGATCACGTTCGACCAGATGATCCACCGAATCGACGACCACCGCCTCCCGCGTGGGAAGATCGATCAGAACGTAGGTGAATGTCGAAGATTCCGGGTCGAACAGTTGATGAATCTCGTGCGTCATGGAGGCCTCGGGGACGTGAAGCCGCTACGCTAACCGCAGCCGCGGCAGGACGCAATGAGCCCGGCCCCGGCCTACGAAACGCTGCGGGGGCCGGTCGAAGCCCGCGGTGGGTCGCCGTGCGACAATCCGCGGTCCCCTCGTTCATCGCGCCGATATTGGATCATCCGACCGTCCTCGTTGCACTGATCCTCGGCGTCGTCGAGGGTCTCACCGAATTCCTTCCCGTTTCATCCACCGGGCACCTGATCGTGGCCGGCTCGCTCCTCGGCTATACGGGCGAGCGAGCGAAGGTGTTCGAGATCGTCATCCAGGCCGGTGCGATCCTCGCCGTGTGCTGGGAGTACCGCGCACGTCTTCTCGCTGTCGTTGCCGGTTTGCCCGGCAGCCGCGAGGCACAGCGCTTCGTGCTGAACCTGGTGATCGCGTTCCTGCCTGCCGCGATCCTCGGGCTGCTGTTCTCCAAGCTGATCAAGAGCCGCTTGTTCGCGCCCGTTCCCGTGGCGCTGGCTTTCATCATCGGCGCGCTGATCATTCTCTGGGTCGAACGCCGGCAGCGACGCGCGCCTTCGACGATACGTATCGACAACGTCGACGCGATACGCTGGCCCGATGCCTTGAAGATCGGCATGGCGCAGGCATTCGCACTGATTCCCGGTACATCGAGGTCGGGCGCGACGATCATCGGCGGCATGCTATTCGGGCTGTCGCGGCCCGCCGCCACCGAGTTCTCATTCTTCCTCGCGATCCCGACGCTGCTCGCCGCCTGCGCTTACGAATTCGTGCGCAACCGTGCCTTGTTGTCGTCCGCGGATCTGACGGCCTTCGGCATCGGATTCGTCGCCGCGTTCGTCTCGGCATTCCTGTGTGTCCGATGGCTGATCCGCTACGTGAGTCGACACGATTTCGTCCCCTTCGCGTGGTATCGGATCGCGTTCGGCCTGCTCATTCTGTTCACGGCGTGGAGCGGCACGGTCCGGTGGGATTGAACGCATGGGTCGGACCGCTGTTCGCGGTCGCCGGCGTTCTCGGGTTCTCGTTCAAGGCAATCCTAATCAAGCTGGCGTACGCATGGGCGCCCGTCGATCCCGTTGCTCTGCTGACGCTGCGCATGCTGTATTCCGCGCCGTTCTTCGTCGCGATCGCATGGTGGTCGGGCCGCAGCAAGTCGGCAAAGCCGATTTCGATGCGCGATTGGCGCCTGTTGCTCGCACTGGGATTCGTCGGGTACTACCTGTCGAGCCTGCTCGATTTCCTCGGGCTGCAATACGTGAGCGCATCCCTCGAGCGCCTCGTGCTGTTCCTCTACCCGACGATCGTCCTGCTGCTGTCGGCGTTGTTCCTGTCGCAACCGGTGACGCGCCGGGCCGCGGCTGCGCTCGTGCTCTCCTACACGGGCATCGCCCTCGCCGTCTGGCACGACGTCCGCATCACGGGTGACCCGTCGTCGATCGCGCTCGGCAGCGCGCTGGTCTTCGGAGGCGCGTTCGGCTACGCCATCTATCTCGTGGCGGCGGGCGGCATCATCGCGCGACTCGGCTCGTCGCGCTTCATCGCGTGGGCGATGCTTGCATCGGCGTTCTTCGTGCTCTTGCAGTTCGCGTTGACCCGGCCGCTCTCCGCCTTGCGGTTGCCGTTGTCCGTCCAGGCAATTACCGTGGCAATGGCCATGTTTTGCACCGTGCTTCCTACCTGGATGATCGCCGAAGCGGTCCGGCGCATCGGCGCCAGCACTTCATCGCTGATCGGCTCGCTCGGACCCCTGTTCACGATCGGCTTCGGCGCGTTGCTGCTCGATGAGCCCGTGAACCTGCTGCAGCTGGTCGGGGTCGTTCTCGTGCTGAGCGGCGTGGTGCTCGTCTCCCGCGCGCCGCGGTCGCTGCCTCGGGCGGTCTGACTTCGTGGTGCGCGCAACCCGGCTGCTTCATACGCCTACGCCCGGTTCAAGTTTCCGGACACGTCCTACAATGGCGGGACAGGCGAGGCATGACGCCGTGGCGGGCGCCGGAGTCGGGCCGCGATTGCTGGGGCGGTGCCCGTCGCGAACGATTGATCGACCAAGCGATCGAACAATCGACAACCGCCGGCAAGACGATCGAACATTCGATAGCTTCCCGCACAACACAACGCCATCGACCGTTCGACAGGTCGCAGCCAAACGCCATCCAAATCGACATCCGGCGAGAAACAGGCCTCATATCTGCCGCTCCTTTGAACTCGGAAACGGATCCTTCCCCATGCCTCCCGATACGATCGAACGCTCACCGCTTACCCTGAAGGACCCGTCGCTGCTGCGCCAGCAGTGTTATGTCGACGGCAAGTGGACATCGGCCGACGATGCGGGCTCCATGCCGGTCGTCAATCCGGCAACCGGTACGCCCATTGGCACCGCTCCCGTGTTTCACGCGGTCGAAACGGAGCGCGCGATCGAAGCGGCGAGCCGCGCGTTTCCGGCGTGGCGCGCGAAGACCGCGAAGGAACGCTCCGACATCCTGCGCAAGTGGTACGAGCTGATGCTCGCGAACGTCGACGACCTCGCGCTCATCCTCACGACCGAGCAAGGCAAGCCGATCGCCGAAGCGAAAGGCGAAGTGACGATCGGCGCCGCGTACGTCGAGTGGTTCGCGGAGGAAGCGCGGCGCATCTACGGCGACGTGATTCCGACGATCGGCAACGACCGTCGCCTCGTCGTCGTCAAGGAGCCCGTCGGCGTGTGCGCCGCGATTACGCCGTGGAACTTTCCGTGCTCCATGATCACCCGTAAGGTGTCGCCCGCTCTTGCCGCCGGCTGCACGGTCGTCATCAAGCCTGCTGAAGCGACGCCCTTCTCAGCGTTCGCGCTCGCCGAACTTGCGGACCGCGCGGGATTCCCGCCCGGCGTCCTCAACGTGATTACAGGCGATGCCCCGTCTATCGGGGGGGAGATGTGCGCGAATGCGAATGTGCGCAAGGTCTCGTTCACCGGGTCGACCGAAGTGGGCCGGCTGCTGATGAAGCAGGTTGCGCCCACGATCAAGAAGATATCGCTCGAGCTCGGTGGAAACGCGCCTTTCATCGTCTTCGACGACGCCGACCTCGACGCCGCAGCGGAAGGCGCAATCATCTCGAAGTATCGCAATGCGGGACAGACGTGCGTCTGCGCGAACCGATTCTTCGTGCAGCGCAAGGTCTACGACGCCTTCAGTCAGAAACTGGTCGAGCGGGTGCGCGCACTCAAGGTGGGCCCCGGCACGGAACCCGGCGTCACGCAGGGCCCGCTGATCAATGCAGAGGCCGTCGCGAAGGTCGAGGAGCATCTGGCGGACGCAACTTCGCATGGCGCCAAAGTCACCACCGGCGGTAAGCGGCACGCGCTCGGCGGGACCTTCTACGAGCCGACGGTCCTCACGAACGTCACGCCACAAATGCAGATCTTCCGCGAGGAAACGTTCGGTCCGGTCGCGCCGCTGATCCCGTTCGAGACGGATGCGGAGGTCGTGGAACTCGCTAACCGAACGGAGTTCGGCCTTGCGTCGTACTTCTACAGCCGCGACATCGGCCGCATCTGGCGCGTTGCCGAAGCCCTCGAATACGGGATGGTCGGCGTGAACACGGGACTCATCACGACCGAGGTCGCGCCCTTCGGTGGCATGAAGCAGTCCGGCCTGGGGCGCGAAGGCTCGAAGTACGGCGTCGAGGAGTTCGTCGAGGTGAAGTACGTCTGCTTTGGCGGGATGGACAAATAGGCGACGCTAGCGCGAGCCGTCATCCCAGCCTTCTTCCGCTGCAACGGGCAAGGTGGGGTGGGGTCGAATGCTTCAGCATCGCCGATCGCCTGGTTTTGCCGAAGAAGGCTGGGATGACGGTACACAAGCCCAGTCTAGGGGCGGAGCACGGCTGAGCCTACGGAAAATTCTCGTCGCGGTTGCGGAAAATTACCATCCGGTCGGAAGCTTCTTGATGATCGTTATCGTGCGCTCCTCGACGGCGAGGTAGCCGCCCGCGATCAGGTCCTTCATCAGCTTGCCGATCATGTCGCGCGATGCGCCCACACGGTCCGCGATGTCCTGCTGGGTGAGCTTCTCCGGCACGACGAGCTTGCCATCCAGATCGCGTGCGAGCGCATTCAGCAGGCGCACGAGGCGTCCGTAGACGTCGGAGAGCGCGAGACTCTTCAGGTTGCCGGTCGTGACGCGGACGCGGTGGATCAGGCGCTCGATCAGGTGCATGGCGAAGTCGGGATGCGCGAGGACGAAATCCCGGAACTGCGCGCGGTTTACCACCGCACAGGTCGTCGGCTCGACGGTCATCACCGAAGCCGAGCGCGGCGCGCCGTCGAGCGACATTTCTCCGACATATTCGCCCGGACCGTGGAAGTCGATGACGAATTCCCGGCCCGCCTCGTTGCTGGAGTAGACCTTCACGCGGCCCGACAGCAGTACGTAGAGCGCGTCACCGACGTCACCCTCGTTGATCAGCACGGTGTTGCGCGGGAACGTCCGGATAACCCCTGATGCTGCGATGCTGCGCAGCGTCTCGTCCTTGAGGGGTGTAAGCGGGTCGCCCCGCGTGGCTGCGCGATCGGCTGTCATGGCGTTCCGCCGTGGGCGATCACCGGCATCGGAGCGGCCACCTCATTCGAGCTTGCGCAGGTCGTCGATCACCTTGCCGTCGTTCGGCAATTCGTCGACAGCGCGGAACGTGACTTCGCCGCGAAGCTTCGTCACTTCGCGTATCGATTCGACGATCTCGTCGGCGAGCGGCGTTTCGACGCCGCACACCTCGACATGGAGCACCAGCCGGTCGTTGCCTTCCTGATTGTCGACGACGAGCCGCGCACGCCGCACTTCGGGATGCCGCTTGACGATCGCCGCCACCTGCGACGGATGCACGAACATGCCCTTGACCTTCGCGGTCTGATCGGCGCGGCCGAGCCAGCCCTTGATGCGCTGATTCGTCCGACCGCACGCTGATGCGCCCGCGAGCATCGCGGAGAGGTCGCCCGTACCAAAGCGGATCAGCGGATAGTCGACATTGGCAAGCGGCGTGACGACGACCTCGCCGACCTCGCCGGGGGTCACGAGATCGCCGGTGCCGGGTCTCACGATCTCGACCAGCACGCCTTCGTCGACGACGAGGCCGTCGCGCGCCGAAGTCTCGTACGCGATGGCGCCGACATCCGCGGTGCCGTACACCTGATAACCGTCGATCCCACGTGCGCGAAAGGCGTCACGCAGCGACGACGGAAACGGCTCGGCGGACACCAGCGCCTTCGTAAGGCTCGGAATCGAAACCCCGAGTTCGTCCGCGCGCTCGAGGATGATCCGCAGGAACGACGGCGTCCCGACATAGGCATTCGGTGCCAGATCGGCCATCGCGTTTACCTGTTGCTCGGTCTGTCCGGTGCCTCCCGGAAACACCGTGCATCCCAGCGCATGCGCTCCTGTTTCGAACATGGACCCGGCGGGGGTCAGGTGATACGAAAAGCAATTGTGGACGAGATCGCCGGCACGGAATCCCGCGGCGAACATCGCGCGCGCCATCCGCCAGTAATCGTTTGCCGCGCCTTCGGGCTCGTAGATTCCGCCGGGGGACGCGAACACGCGCCGCGTCGTGCCCCATCGCGTCGTCGCGACGCCGCCGAACGGACGCTCCGCCTTCTGCAAGTCGGCAAGCGCCGATTTGCGCACCACCGGCAGCTTGGCAAGCGTTTCCCGCGACGTGACGGCGGACGGCTCGACATCGCGCAGCGCATGCGCCAGCGCGGGCGAGTACGCCTTTGCGTGCGCGATCTGTCGCGCAAGTTGCGCCATTTGCTCGCGTTCGCGGACTTCGGAGTCGCGCGTCTCGAGTGCGTCGTAATGGGACGTCATGCCGACCTCGCTTCGCAGATCTACGCCAGCCAGCGCTTGCGGCGCCGGTAGTGCTTCACCTCGCGAAAGCTCTTGCGGCCGACGGTGGACAGTCCGAGGTAGAACTCCTTCACGTCTTCGTTTTTCGCGAGCTCGTTCGCCACGCCGTCCATCACCACGCGACCATTTTCCAGGATGTACCCGTAACTCGCATGGCGTAACGCGACGAGCGTGTTCTGCTCCGCGAGCAGAAATGAAACGCGCTCATTGCGATTCAGGTCGCCGACGATCTCGAAAATCTCCTCGACGATTTGCGGAGCAAGGCCCATCGACGGCTCGTCCAACAGGATCATCGACGGCCGAGCCATCAGCGCGCGGCCGATCGCCGTCATCTGCTGCTCGCCCCCGGACGTATAACCGGCCTGGCTGCCCCGCCGCTGCTTGAGACGCGGGAAGTAGTGATACACCTTCTCCAGCGCCTGCGCGATGTCCGCACGGGACCCCTTGCGCGTGAACGCGCCCGTCAGCAGGTTTTCCTCGACCGTCAGATGCGCGAAGCAATGCCGACCCTCCATCACCTGGCATACGCCGCGCCGCACGAGATCGTTCGGCGTCAGGCGGTCGATGCGCTCGCCGCGATATTCGATCGTGCCCTTGGTGACCTCCCCGCGCTCGGCGCGCAGCAGGTTCGAGATCGCCTTCAGCGTCGTCGTCTTGCCTGCACCGTTCGCGCCGAGCAGCGCGACGATGCCGCCTTCCGGGACGTCGAGCGAAACGCCCTTGAGCACGAGGATCACATGGTCGTAGATGACCTCGATGTTGTTGACGGTCAGGAACGCCTCGGCTGCAGCGTGCGGATGTGCGGACATCATTTTTGATTGATCGCGATGCTTCCCGGCAGGTCGCGGCCCCCGAGTGCCGGGGGCCGCGCACGGCAACGGTTCAGCCTTCCTTGGCGCAATCGCGAACGGGCAGCTTCTTCTCCGTCGCGTACTTCGCCGCAGCTTCCTCGACCATCTTGCGCACCATTTGCCGGTCGCCCGCCATGAACGGCGCGACCTGCTTGAACTCGTTGCCATCCCAGCGCTGGAACTTCACCATGCCCGAGCCCTCGTGGTCGGTACAGCTCGTCTTGATCGCGGGGAAGAGGCCGGGCGCACCGAGCTCCTTGATGCGCGCTTCAGTAAGGTTCAGGTGCTCGAGGCCCCAGCGCAGTTGCTCCGGCGTCATCACCTTGCCCTTGCCGAACTGCGCCTGTGCGACGCGCAGCGCCTCGACGAGGATCATCCCGTACACGACACCGCGGGTGTACATGACGTTGCCGAGACGATTCGGATCCTCGAGGTTGCCCTTCTTCGCGCCGTAGACCTTGTTCTTGATGTCCTGCATCACTGGAAAATTCATTCCCGATGCAGTGAACGAGGCGCTCACGTAGCCCTTGGACGCATCGCCTGCCGGGACGACGTCCTCTTCGGACCCGGCCCACCAGACGCCGAGCAGCTTGTCCCGCGGGTATCCGACCTTGGCCGCCGTCTTCAGCGCAACGGTGCTCATCACGCCGTAAGTCCACACAATGACATAGTCGGGCTTCGCCTGGCGGATCTGCAGCCACTGGGATTCCTGCGTGTTGCCAGGCAGCGGCACGGGGATCTTCAGCGTTTCGTATCCGATCTTCGAGGCAAGCGCGTCGAGAACGGGAATCGGCTCCTTGCCATAGGCCGAGTCGTGATAGAGGAACGCGATCTTCTTGCCCTTGAGCTTCTCCTGGCCGCCCTCCTTCTGTCCCAGGTAAGCGATCATCGCGGCCATCTGGTCCCAATACGTCGTTCCGATCGGAAACACCCAGTCGAACACGCGGCCGTCGGCGGAGCTTGCGAGCCCATAACCGAACGTCGTCATCGGGATCTTGTCCTGCGCGACGCGCTCGAAGAGCCCGTACGCGATTCCCGTAGACAGCGGCTCGACGGTCGTCGCCCCGCCCTTTTTCTTCTTGAGGCGCTCGTAGCACTCGACGCCCTTCGACGGGTTGTACTCCGTTTCGCACTCCTCCCACACGAGCTTCACGCCGTTGATGCCGCCGGCCATGTTGGTAAGCGTGAAATAGTCGATCGCTCCGCCGTAGTAGCCGGAGCCGCCCGCCGCGTACGGTCCGACGCGATACGACAGCACGGGCAGGTACTGCTCGTTCTGCGCCTGCGCCGCGGTTGCTGCGGTGACGAGCGCAAGGACGACCAATGCCGACTTCAGTTGCTTCATGTTGCCTCTCCTCCTCCGAAGTGCTGTTCCAAGTTCGCGCCGGGGACGTCGCCCTGGTTCGCGAAGCGAAAGGTTCGCGCTTTACACCCCGCATCGTACCGCTGACCGGAGCACTCCCGCCATTGCGTCCGCCGATTGGCGCTCAATGGGGAAAGGGCCAGAGCCGGAGTTTCTCCTTGGCGATCTGCCAAAGTCGCGCGAGGCCGTGCGGCTCGACGATCAGGAAGAAGATGATCAGCGCGCCGAACGTCATCAACTCCAGGTTGCTGATCGTGCTCTCTGCAATATGCAGCCCGAGGTTGCGATCGAGGAAGCGCACCGTGACGCTCAGGAGCACGGGCAGCAGCGTGACGAAAGCTGCGCCCATGAACGACCCGAGTATGGACCCCACGCCGCCGATGATCACCATGAAGAGCACGCGGAATGACAGATCGAGGTTGAAGGCTTCCGGCTCGACGGTGCCCAAATAGGCATACGCGAACAACGCGCCTGCAACACCGCAATAGAACGAGCTGACGCCGAAAGCGAGCAGCTTCGCGCGCATCAGACGTATGCCGATCACTTCCGCGGCGACGTCCATGTCCCGCACCGCCATCCACGATCTGCCTGCATTGCCGCGTGCCATGTTCTTGGCGGCAAGCGCCATGACGGCGACGATCGACAGCACCAGCAGGTACTTGTCGACCGGTGTCGTGAATGCATGCCCGAGAATCACGACCTGCTGCGCGGTGATGACCCCCGACGTGCTGTAGTTCGTGACCCAGCCCACCTTGGTCAGGAACCAGACGATGAAGAACTGTGCGGCCAGGGTTGCAACGGCAAGGTAGAAGCCGCGGATGCGAAGACTCGGCAGGCCGAACGCCATGCCGACGAGCGCAGCGACGACCCCGCTCAGCGCAAACGCGACGAGCATCGGGATTCCCGGTACGCGCAGGATGAAGTTGTACGACGCGAACGCACCCACCGCCATGAACGCGGCCGTGCCGAGCGAGAGCTGTCCCGCATAGCCGGTCAGGATGTTGAGGCCGAGCGCCGCGAGCGACAGGATGAGGAACGGGATGAGAATGCCGGTGAATACATACGGCGTCGCGACGAATGGCACGACGACGAACGCGGCGATGACGACCAATGCAATGACGATACGGTCCTGCAGGATCGGAAAGATCGCCGTATCGGTTGCATACGACGTCTTGAACTGGCCTGCTTCGCGGTACAGCATCAGTAAATGGCAGAAACGGGTTCGGAGGTGACTTTCATCGCCACGGTGTCAGGGGGCAAGAACGTTCTCGGACATGAAAGTCGTGTCCCACCGATCAGATCCGGCGAATGATCTTTTCGCCGAAGAGTCCCTCGGGCCGGACGAGCAGGAACGCCAGTGCGAGCACGTACGGGAACCAGCCTTCGATGCCGCCGCCGACGTAGGGCCCGAGATACACCTCCGCGAGCTTCTCGGACGCACCGACGATGAGCCCGCCGACGATGGCGCCGGGGATCGAGTCGAATCCGCCGAGGATCAGCACCGGCAACGCCTTCAACGCGACAAACGTGAGCGCGTACTGGACGCCGTTGCGCGCACCCCATAGCAGGCCGGCGACGAGCGCAACCGCACCGGCGACCGCCCACACGATCGCCCATATGTGCTGCAGCGGAATGCCCACGGCGAGCGCAGCCTGATGGTCGTCCGCCACGGCACGCAATGCGCGGCCGATGCGCGTGCGGCTGAAGAACAGCGCAAGCGCGGTGACGAGCGCAGCGGCCACGCCCGCAGCGACCAGGTCGAACTTCGACACGCTCATTCCCGTCCTGTCGGTGATCCATTGGAGCGGCTCGTCCTGCAAGCCGAGGTCGAGCGCGCGGACGTTGGCGCCCCAGACCATCTGCGACAGTCCCTCGATGAAGAACGTAAGGCCGATCGTCGCCATGAAGAGCGCGATCTGCGGTTGATTGACGAGCGGCCGCAGCACCGCGCGCTCCGTCGCAAGCCCGAACAGGATCATCACGCCGAGCGCCAGCACGAGCGCCACCCAGAAATTGATCCCGTAGTCCTGCTGCAGGCCGACGAACGTTGCCGCGGCGAAGAACACCATCGCGCCCTGCGCGAAATTGAAGACGCCGGACGCCTTGTAGATCAGCACGAAGCCGAGCGCGACGAGCGAATACATGACGCCTGCGAGGAGCCCGCCGATGAGCACTTCGATGAAAAAGCTCATCGCGCGGCCCCGAGGTACGCGTCGATGACCGCCTGATTGGCGCGGATCTCGCTCGGCGTTCCGTCGCCGATCTTCTTGCCGTAGTCGAGCACGACCACGCGATCCGAGATATCCATCACCACACCCATGTCATGCTCGATCAGCACGATGGTCGTGCCGTACTGCTCGTTGACGTCGAGCACGAAGCGGCACATGTCCTGCTTCTCCTCGACGTTCATCCCCGCCATCGGCTCGTCCAGCAGCAGCAGCGACGGCTCGGCGGCGAGCGCTCGCGCGAGCTCGACGCGCTTCTGCAATCCATAAGGCAGTCGGCCGACCGGCGTGCGACGGATGTGCTGGATCTCGAGGAAATCGATGACCTCCTCGACCTTGCGGCGGTTCTCGAGCTCCTCCCGGCGCGCGCGCCCCCACCAGATCGCCTGCTCGACGAACGTCGCCTTCATCTTCAGGTTGCGGCCGGTCATGATGTTGTCGAGCACGCTCATGCCGCGAAAGAGGGCGATGTTCTGGAAGGTCCGTGCAATGCCGTGTGCAGCCGCGTCGTATGTGTTCATGTCGCGCCGGGGCCGCCCGTGGAAGGTGATCGTGCCCTGCTGGGGACGGTAGACGCCGTTGATCACGTTCAGCATCGAGCTCTTGCCCGCGCCGTTCGGCCCGATGATCGCGCGGACCTCGTGCTCGCGCACGTCGAAGGTGATGTCGGTCAGCGCCTTGACGCCGCCGAACGCGAGCGAGATGTGCTCGAGTGCAAGGATGACGTCGCCGATGCGACGCCGCGCGCCTGCGTCGGTCGCCCCGTCGCTCGCCGTCGCCGGTCGATCGATCGCGGCGCTAGCGGTTGCCATCACCCGTTACGCCGCAGCGGCGAGTTCCGCCGCGGGAAGCACGCGCACGTTCTCGATGCGCAAATCAGCCGCCACGACGCCGCTGCGGCCATCCTCGAACTTCACGAGCGTCTCGATATGCTGGACATCGCGGCCGCCGTAGAGCGCGTCGATCAGGACGCCGTATTTTTCCGCAACGAAGCCTCGCCGGACCTTGCGCGTGCGCGTCAGCTCGTCGTCGTCGGGATCGAGCTCCTTGTGCAGGATCAGGAAGCGCTTGATCTGCGACGGCGCGAGTCCGGGTTCCGTCGCAAGTTCGGCGTTGACCTTCTCGACGCACTCGCGAATCAGTCCGTACA
Source organism: Pseudomonadota bacterium (assembly GCA_046733075.1). GTDB lineage: Bacteria > Pseudomonadota > Gammaproteobacteria > Burkholderiales > Casimicrobiaceae > VBCG01. The sequence goes on from JBKPOL010000045.1 coordinate 16,483, forward strand.
CCTCCGGCTTCGCGGCGAGATCCGTGTACCCGGAGTAGGGAATGCCGCGCCGCTCGGCCCAGTTGCCGACCGATCCGAAGTCGATGTTGACGAACGCGCAGACGTTCTCGCGTCCCGCACCGAACGCGACCGCCTCCTTGATGTGCGGGAAGAACTTGAGCTTGTTCTCAATGTAGTTGGGCGCGAACAGCGCCCCTCCGGCCATCTTCCCGACATCTTTTGCACGGTCGATGATCTTGAGCTGTCCGCTCGGCTCGATGATGCCCGCGTCTCCGGTGTGAAAGTACCCGTCGGCGTCAATCGATTCCGCCGTCGCGTCCGGTCGCTTGTAGTACTCCTTCAGCAGCATCGGTCCGCGGACCAGCACTTCGCCGTTGTCGCCGATCGCAAGCTCGACGCCGGGCGCTGCCTTGCCGACCGTGTCGAAATGCACGCCGCCGTCCGGTTGCAGGCAGACGTAGGCGCACGTTTCGGTCGAGCCGTAGAGCTGCTTCAGGTTCACGCCGATCGACCGATAGAAGCGGAATAGGTCGGGCCCGATCGCGGCGCCCGCCGTGTAGGCCACGCGGATGCGGCTCATGCCGAGCACATTGCGCAGCGGCCCATAAACGAGCAGATCACCGACCGCGTACAGGACCCGATCGCCGAGGGAGGTCGGCTTGCCATCGAGGATCGCCGGGCCGCATCGTCGCGCAACGCCGGTGAAATACGCGAAGAGCCCGCGCTTGATGCTGCTCGCGTCCTCCATGCGGATCATGACCTGCGTCAACAGGTTCTCGAAAATGCGGGGCGGCGCGAAGTAATACGTCGGCCCGATCTCGCGCAAGTCGGTCATCACCGTGTCCCCCGACTCGGGGCAATTGATCGTGAAACCGACGTACACCCACTGTGCGAAAGAAAAGAGGTGATCGCCGACCCACGCCATCGGCAGGTACGAGAGGACGCTGTCCTCGGGCTCGAGCCCGTCGAATTCGGCACCCCCCCGGGCCGCCGCGATGAATGCGGCGTGCGTCTGCCGTACACCTTTGGGCCTGCCCGTCGTCCCCGATGTGTACAGCATCACCGACACGTCGTCCGGGCGGCCGCGCGCGACCTCGGCGTCGAAGAACTTGGGTTGCGCGCGGTCGAATTCGCGACCGCGTTCCGTGAGGCGCTCGTAGCTCGTGACGCCTTCGTAGTTACGCAACCCGCGCGAGTCGTCGTAGTAAATGTGCGCAAGCGTCGGCACGTGTGGCGCGGCCTCGAGCAGCTTGTCGACCTGCTCCTGGTCCTCGACGAGCGCGTAGTCGATCTCCGCGTCGTTCAGCACGTACGCGAACTCCGTGGACGGGGCATCCTGGTACATGGGAACCGGCACGCCGCCGAGCGCCTGCGCGGCGAGCATCGACCAGTAGAGGCGAGGTCGATTGTCGCCGACGATCGCGAGATGCATGCCTCGCTTGAATCCGTCGGCGGCTAGGCCGCACGCAAGCGCGCGCACTTCCGCGGCGACATCGGCCCACGTCCACGTCTGCCAGATGCCCAGGTCCTTTTCGCGCGTCGCCGGATGAGCGGGCCGCTCGCGCGCGTGATGCAGCAACAGCCGCGGAAAGGTGTCCGGACGCTCCATCGGCAATCCTCCAACGCTGTTTGCGGCGGCGCCGTCGCGAAGATTCGCTCGGTGCCGAGCGTTGCGCCCCGTTCTCCGACGTGAAGGCGCAACGGCCGGCTATGTTACGCGACGTGGGTGCGCCTTCGGAAGACGCCGCGCTCCGCGGCAGCCGTCTCCCGGGCGAACCTCGCGGCAGGCGCAGCCGACAACGGTCAGTACGTCGCCCGGCCGCCCGAAATGTCGAAGACGGCGCCCGTCGAGAACGAGCAGTCGTCCGAGCAGAGAAAGGCGACCATCCGTGCGATCTCGGGGGTGTCCACAAAGCGTCCCATCGGGATGCGGCCGATGATCTCGGCGCGCCGCTCTGCGGATATTTCCTTCGCCATAGCGGTGTCGGCCGCGGCAGGCGTAACGCAGTTGACGATGATTGAAAGCTTCGCGCCCTCCTTGCCGGCCGTCTTCGTCAAAGCGATGAGGCCGGCCTTCGACGCGCTATAGGCTGCCGCGCGCGGCATCCCTTCCTTGCCCTGGATCGACGCGACGTTGACGACGTGCCCGCGCAACGGCTCCGCGCGCTGGGTGCGCATGACATCCAGGATTGCGCGCAGACAAAGGTATGCACCGACGAGATTGACTTCGATCACCCGCCGGAAATCGCCCGGCGACGTCTCCCACAGCGGAAGCACTTCACCCAGAATGCCCGCATTGTTGACGAACGCATCGATCCGGCCGAACGCGGCGACGTCATCCTCCAGGGCGCGCGCGATCGATTCCTCGTCGGTGACGTCGACCACGCGCAGCGCGACCTTGTCGCCGCGGTTCAGTGCCGCCGCTGCCTCGTCAAGCGCGTTGCTGGACCAATCCCACAAGCTCACGCTCGCGCCGTCGGCGAGCGCCTGCGCCGCGACGGCCCGGCCGATGCCGCCTGCCCCGCCAGTGACGATGACCGAGCGCCCGGCAAGCGCATACCGATTCAACCGACGCTCCAGGGAAGCTTGCTGCGCGAGTTCTGCAGCCGGTAGATGCCTACGTCGGGCGCACGTTGCCCGTCGCTGAACGCGTCGGCGCGCCGGAAGTCATCGCAGAAAGCCTTGAACGGCTCGACGTCGTCCCAGCTCTCGACGAGCACGATCCAGCGCGGGATCTCGTTCGCCTCCGCGCGAACCTTCTTTTCGGTCGTTTCGACGGCGCTCGCCGCTTCATCCGCAATGAGCAGGTGACATCCGGCGATTCCCGGCGCAGCCGCAACCGCCGGCAAGACGGTTTGCGAGAGCCGGCGACGGTGCGCCGCCGCCTCCGTTTCCGGGACGGCATAGCGAAACGTCGCGATCAGGCCGCCCTGGCCTTCTCCGAAGCTTGCCGCAACTTCGCAAAGCGAGCGCGCGACAGCGCGAAAATGCCGCACCGTGGACGCGGTCCATCGCGTGGGCGCGTTGAGCCGTGCCAGGTATTCGGTCCCGCTCACGGTGAAGCGCGAAACCGTTTCGTACAGATTGAAATATTCCGGACTGCCGTGGAGCGCCACGTACCGGCGTCCGCGCAGGAAACCGGGGATGCCCGCACGCTCGGGCATGTGCTCATTGCCGTGCCACGCATAGAACTCGTCTCGCGCGTCGGCCGCAATGTCGTGCCAGATCGCCACCGCTCCCTTGCCTGCCAGGCTCATCGCCGCCTCCGTGTGTTCGATGCTTGACTTTACCGCGCGTTGCGGGAAAATGGAACATCGTTCCGATCTGGAATACCGTTCCAGCCGATGTCGCCGGACATCTCATCGTCGCTGATCACGTACGTGGACCGCTGCCTCGGCGTCATTGAGGCGCTCGCGGCCGCGTCCACCGGATTGCCGCTCGGCGCGCTTGCCGAGCAGCTTGATCTGCCGAAAAGCGCGACGCATCGATTGCTGCAGGCGCTGTCGCGCCGGGGCTACGTCGAGCAGGACGCCCAGACGCAGGATTACGCGTTGTCGCTCAAGATGGCGACCCTCGCCTTTCGCTTTCTCGACGCGCGTCGACTGCCGGATATCGCGCAGCAGACGTTGGATGGGCTGGCCGCGTCGGTCGGCGAATATTGCCGGCTTGCGCTCGTCGAGGGCGACGCGCTGGTCTGGGTGGCGCGCGCACAGGGCGCAACGCAGGGCTTGCGCTACGACCCCCCGATGGGTCGCGACGTTGTGCTGCACGCGACCGCCACGGGCAAGGCGTGGCTCGCAACGCTGCCCGAACAGGATGCGCTGCGCATTGTTTGCGCGCGGGGTTTCGAGACTCCACCCGGATTTGGGCCGCGCGTCGTTACAAACGTCGACGCCTTCCGCCGCCAGCTGGACGAGACGCGCGTGCGCGGTTACGCACTTGCCATCGAGGAAGGCGAGCCAGGCACGGTCGCCTTGGCGGCCGCATTTCGCAAGTCGGATGCGGAGAACGCCCCGGTGGCGGGAACGGTTTCGATCGCGGGACCACGGATTCGCCTCGGCCCCGCGCGGATCGCGGAGATCGCACCGTTGCTCATGCAAACGACGCGCGATCTCGCACAACGCTGGCCGCTTCGCGCGCGCCAGTCCCAGGGTCGCGCCGCTGCGCATACCGTGGCCGCGTAGACACCGTCCTGATCCCGCACAGCCATGGCCGAGACCGCGCAAACCGTCGTCGATCCAACGTCAACGCCGCCGATCGTCACTTCCGATCGGGTATCGGCCGTGTTCTATCCGGTCGTCTCGTTCGGCATGCTGTTCCTGTTCTGGCAGTTCGGCGTGCGCGCAGCCGGCGTGCCCGAGTACATCCTGCCGGTGCCTTCCGAATTCCTTGCGAAGCTTTGGGTGCAGCGCGGCCTCATCACCGATCACACGCTCGTTACCGCGAAGGAAATCGTGCTCGGCTTCCTGATGGCGGCGGCCATTTCGATCCCGCTTGGATTCTTCATCGTTTCGATCAAGCCCATCGAGCGGGCGCTGTACCCGGTGATCGTGTTCTTCCAGCTCATCCCGAAGATCGCGATCGCGCCGCTCTTCGTCGTCTGGTTCGGCTTCGGCCTGTTCCCGAAAGTGCTGCTGACGTTCCTGCTGTGCTTCTTTCCGACACTCGTCGCGAGCATGACCGGCTTCCGGGCGCTCGACGAGCGCGTGCTTTTCCTGACCAACTCGATGGGAGCCACATGGTGGCAGACGTTCCGCTATGTCCGCCTGCCGTCCGCGCTGACGTACATCTATGCGGGACTCAAGGTCTCCGTCGTTTTCGCCGCGACCGGCGCCATCGTCGGCGAGTTCGTCGGCGCCAATGCCGGCCTCGGCTACCTGCTGCTGCGCGGCACGAGCTACCTCGACATGCCGCTGATCTTCGCCGTGCTCGTCGCGTTATCGCTCATCGGCATTTTCTTCAGCTATATCGTGCAGTACTCCGAACGGCTGCTGATGCCGTGGCAGCGCAAGTAGCGAACGTACGCGGCGCGCATCGCCGCAAACCAAGGAGAAATCGATGCAACGCAGGATCATCGTCGCACTCGTCGCGCTGACCCTCGGCCTCGCGGGCGGCACGGCAAGCGGTCAGAGCGCGAAGCCGCTCAAGCTGACGCTGAACTTTCTGGCGGGCGGCCCTCAGGCCGGCTTCATGTATGCGAAGGCGCTCGGCCTCTATGACAAGGCGGGGATCAACGTGACGATCGAGGAAGGCCGCGGCTCGGGCACGACCGCGCAGCTCGTCGCGACCGGCCAGACGGACGTGGGATTCGCCGACGCGCCCGCCGCGATGCAGCTCCGGGCAAAGAATGCGCCGGTGAAAATCATCGCGCCCGTGCTGCAGACGAACGGCTTTGCGATCATTTCGCTCGAGGACGCGAACATCACGAAGCCCGCCGACCTCGTCGGCAAGCGGGTCGCCGTGCAATCCGGAACGGCACAAACCACCCTGTTGAACGCAATCCTCGCCGCGAACAATATCGATCCGCAGAAGTTCAACACGATCAGCATCGATCCGTCGGCCTTCGTGGGCGCGCTGATCGAGAAGAAGGTCGACGCGATTCTCGGCGGCGCGGATTTCCAGT
>JBKPOL010000046.1:0-5002 GCA_046733075.1 Pseudomonadota bacterium
CAGCTCTTCCTCTCCGCTCAAATCTCGTTAGGCCGAGCTTCGCACATCGGTACATCGGCATTTTGGTACTGAGCTTGGGAAGTACCTGACTCTATTGCGGCTTCCGGACCGGCCGCACGTCCAAATCCTTCACCTCAGCGCCAATATGGCAACCGCCTCCAGCTTTTCAGCCACTCGTCCCGCAAGCCAAAGTACGATGTCCGGTCCGGCGAGGGCGAGGGCGAGCGCGAGGGCCCGGCCGACGCCACTGCCTGCGCCAATCGAGCGCGACCCTTGGGCCAACTCGACCGGTTGCCCCGGGGCGAGCATCAGCATCGTGTTGCCGCAGATGAGCGCGAGGTGGCACCGAAACAGCGGACTGGCTGTCGTTACGCATGATTCAACGGGTCGCCCCGAATACTCGCTCGATTGTTGTCGCACGCGCAGCCGCTTCCGCGGTCGAACAGCCGTCCACCTTGAAACCGTCGGGTCGGCCCTCATAGTTGGCCAATGCACCAATCGATCCGGTCCGCGAGTTGCCATCGTGACTGCTGACGCGTCGTCCAGCGCGAGCCTGCTGGTCGCCTGTCCGCAGTGCGACACGAAGAACCGTGTGTCGAGCACGCGCATCAGTGACGGCGCGACCTGCGGAAACTGCAGGCAGGCGCTGTTTCCGGGTCATCCATTCACCCTCACCGCAAGCAACTTCGATCGCCACATCGAGGGCGACGTGCCGGTCGTCGTCGACTTCTGGGCCGAGTGGTGCGGGCCGTGTCGGATGATGGCGCCCGCGTACGAGCAAGCGGCCGCGCGCGTGCCACCTGGCATGCACCTCGCGAAGCTCGATACGGAGGCGGCGCCGGAAATCGCCTCGCGATTCGGCATCCGCAGCATTCCGACGCTGATCATGTTTCGCAAGGGCCGCGAAGTCGCGCGCCAGTCGGGCGCCTTGCCGCTGCCTCAACTTATCCAATGGATTTCGACGCATGCGCAGAGCTGACCCCTCGGACTGGATGTGGGCGCAGGCGTGCGACCTGCTCGACGAGGCCGACCGGCTGCACCGCCGCTTCTTCCGTCTCAGCGCGACCGCGCATGCCGAACCGGCATGGGAACCACCCGTCGACATGTTCGAGGACGAGCACGAGGTCATCATCGTTGCCGCGATGCCCGGTGTGACGTCCGATCGCGTGCAGGTCCTGGAGGAGGCGGGAACAGTGACCATTCGCGGCGTCCGCTCATTGCCCTTCGCCGGTCGGCGAGTCGCAGTGCGTCAACTCGAGATTCCCTACGGCGCGTTCGAGCGGCGCATTCCGCTCCCGGCGGGCCGCCTCGAAGCAGGTACCCCTGAGCTCACGCACGGCTGTCTTGTGCTCCGCCTGCGAAAGATCTCCTAAATGAACGAACAGAAGACTGCTGAATTGACCTCGCCGAGTGGTGAACCGAGCGTCGTGAGCGACAAGTCGTTGTCCACGCAGGGTGAGCCGGCCGAGACGGATCGTCCGTTGTCGGCGGAGGGACCCGCGCGCGTCGATCGCCCGGCGGACACCGCCAACGCGCGGCGCGACGTCCAATCGCGGCCGCTGCCCGACGACGCGCTCGTCATCCTGCCGGTGCGCAACGTTGTGATGTTCCCCGGCGCCGTTTTCCCGCTCACGGTTGGACGCGAGCGCTCGCAGGCCGCCGTGCAGGAGGCGGTGCGCCTCGAGCGGCCACTGGGCGTTCTGCTGCAAAGCAATCCCGAAGCTGAGACGCCAAGCTCCGAGGACCTGCACTGGGTCGGCACCAGCGCGAATGTGTTGCGCTACATCACCGCGCAGGATGGAGTGCACCACGCCATCGCGCGCGGGCTCCGCCGGTTTCGCGTTTTGCAGTTCCTCGACGGCTGGCCGTTCCTGGTCGCACGCGTGCAATTCATCGACGATCCGGAGGAAGCCGCGCCGGAGATCGAAGGACGCGCTCGCGCGCTGAAGCAGCGCGCCCTCGAAATCCTCCAGCTGCTGCCGCAGGTTCCCGAGGAGATGGTGGTCGCGCTGCAAGGCATCGAAGGTGCCGCAAGACTCGCGGACTTCATTTCGGGGCTGATGGACGTGAGCGCGGAGGAGAAGCAGTCGCTGCTCGAGACGTTCGATCTGAAGGCGCGTCTCGACAAGCTGCTCGAGTTGCTCGCGCGTCGCATCGAAGTGCTGAAAGTGACGCGCGAGATCGACGAGCGCACCCGTGAATCGATCAGCGACATCAATCGCAAGCACCTGCTGCGCGAGCAGATGCGCACGATCCAGAAGGAGCTCGGCGAAGGTGAGGAGGGCGGTGCGGAAATCGCGGAGCTCGACAAGGCCATCACCGACGCGCGCATGCCGGAGGAAGTCGAGAAGGCCGCGCGGAAGGAGCTGAAGCGCCTGGAACGCATGCCCGAGGCGGCCGGCGAGTACTCGATGGTCCGCACGTATCTCGAGTGGCTGATCGAGCTGCCGTGGGCGATCGATGCCGAGGCCGCCATCGACATCGCGGAGGCGCGCCGCATCCTGGACGAGGACCATTTCGGCCTCGAGAAGATCAAGCGTCGCATTCTCGAGTACCTCGCTGTGCGCAAGCTCAACCCCGAGGGCCGCAGTCCGATCCTGTGCTTCGTCGGCCCCCCTGGCGTCGGCAAGACGTCGCTCGGGCAGAGCATCGCGAAGGCGACCGGCCGCAAGTTCGTTCGCGTGAGCCTTGGTGGTGTGCACGACGAGGCGGAGATTCGCGGCCACCGTCGTACGTACATCGGCTCGCTGCCGGGCAACATCATCCAGAACATCCGCAAGGCGGGGACCCGCACGTGCGTGATGATGCTGGACGAAGTGGACAAGCTCGGCGCGGGCGGCTTCCACGGCGATCCCTCGTCGGCGCTGCTCGAGGTGCTCGACCCGGAGCAGAACTCGACGTTCCGGGATAACTACCTGGCCGTGCCGTTCGACCTGTCGCATGTGATGTTCATCTGCACGGCGAACGTGCTCGACACGATTCCCGGCCCGCTGCGGGACCGGATGGAGATCATCCAGCTTCCCGGCTACACGGCGCAGGAGAAGCTGCAGATCGCGCGCCGCTATCTCGTGCCGCGTCAGCTCAAGGCTACCGGGCTCGACGCGTCGCAGTGCGAGATCACCGATGATGCGCTGCTGTCGATCATCCACGACTACACGCGCGAGGCAGGGGTGCGCAATCTGGAGCGCGAGATCGGCAACGTATTTCGCAGCGTGGCCGTTCGAATTGCCGAAGGCACCGTGGAGAAGGCGCAGGTCCAGGCCGCCGATCTGCACGCGATCCTCGGCGCGCGCAAGTTCGAGGCGGAAGTCGCGATGCGCAGCGGCATTCCCGGCGTGGCGACGGGTCTCGCGTGGACGCCCGTCGGCGGCGACATCCTGTTCGTCGAAGCCGCGCGGATGCCCGGCAACGGCAAACTGATCCTGACCGGCCAGCTCGGCGACGTGATGAAGGAAAGCGCTCAGGCTGCCCTGTCGCTCGTGAAGGCGCGCTCGCAGGCGCTCGGTATCGCTTCCGACATGCTTGAGAAGTCGGACATCCACGTCCACGTTCCAGCCGGCGCAACGCCCAAGGATGGACCGAGCGCGGGTGTGGCCATGTTCGTCGCGCTCATGTCGCTCCTGACCGCTCGACCGGTGCGCAGCGACGTCGCGATGACCGGCGAGATCAGCCTCCGTGGCCTGGTGCTGCCGATCGGCGGCGTGAAGGAGAAGGTGCTGGCCGCGTTGCGCGCGGGCATCACGACCGTCATGCTGCCGCGACGCAACCAGCGCGACCTCGAGGACATTCCAGCCGACGCTCGGGCGCAGCTCAAGTTCATATGGATGGACGAAGTCGACGACGCGATTGCGACGGCTCTTCGACCGCCTGTCGCGGTCGAGCCCGCGTGAGCCGTCAGCGCGTGGAGCGTTGACGCCGTGGCAGTCAGTCGCGCGCCGCAGCGCGCGACTGCTGCTGCTTCGCACTGCCGTCGAGCAGCGCGAGCGATCCTTCCGAAGTACGCTCGACCTGCTCGAACGTGCATTGTCGCGCCGCCTTGTCCGGCCGCCAGCGCAGGAAGCTTGTGCCGTGCCGGAAGCGGCCATTGCTGTAATGGTCGTAGCGAACCTCGACAACGAGCTTCGTCGCGAGGGGCTGCCACTCGCCGGTGCGCTCGTTGCTCCAGCGGCTTGGCCCGCCGGGTGCGCTTCCGGTGAATCCCGGCGGCTCGATGAGCTTTTCGAGCACGGCCGTAACCTTCTTCCGCTCGGCATTCGGGATGTTCGACGTGAAGCCCACGTGATGCAGCAGCCCCGCATCGTCGAACAGTCCGAGCAGCAGCGATCCCACGACGCCGGATTTGGAGCCGTAGCGGAAGCCGCCGACCACGCAATCCGCCGTGCGCATCCGCTTGTATTTCTGCATGCCGTTGCGCGTGCCGCTCTGATACGGGAGATCGACGCGCTTGGCAAGCGCGCCGTCGAGTCCTGACCCGAGGGATGCGAACCACGCATCGACGTCCGCGCGGACGCGGGTCATCGGCGACAGTCGGAAGGCCGGTGCGTCCCCGAACGCGCGCGCGACGAAGCGCTCGAGCGCGTCCCGGCGCGCTTTGAGCGGCTCTGCGACGAGCGAATGACCCTCTGCGTCGACCAGGAGATCGAACACGACGTAGATCGCCGGATGCTCGCGTGCAAGCTTCTGCACCCGGCTCGCCGCCGGGTGGATGCGCATCAGAAGCTCATCGAACGAAAGTCCTCCGCCTTCCGGCACCACGAGCTCGCCGTCGAGAACGCACCGCGGGAGCGGGAGTTTCTGCACGGCTGCAACGATTTCCGGAAAGTAGCGGTTGAACGGCTGGCCCGCCTTCGAGCGCAGGTCGACTTCGTCACCTTCCTTGAATGCTAGACAGCGAAAACCGTCCCATTTCGGCTCGTATTGCCACTGCGCGCCCTCCGGCAGCGCATCGACGAGCCGGGCCTCCATGGGCGCATAGTCGACGGGAAGCGGCAGGTCCATTCAA
>JBKPOL010000047.1:0-9003 GCA_046733075.1 Pseudomonadota bacterium
GCCCTGTAGTAGCCGCGCGCTTCACGTCCCGATCAAGTAACTGACGCGTGCGCTCCACCTCTCGACTAAGTGACTGACGCGGGCGCGGCGCTCGACGCCCGTACCGCGTGGACCCTGATCGGGCGACTGAAGCCCTTGAACGAGACTTCGCCGAGGTCGTCGAACGACAACCCCTTGCCGAGGCAAAGCTCGGCGACCGCATTCGATACGAGACTTTGTGCAGGCTGGGCGTGCGCACAGAGTCGTGCGGCGAGTTGGACCGTGGATCCGAACAGATCCTGGTGATTCTCGACCGGTTCTCCCGCAGCAGCGCCGATGCGCACCTTGACGGGAATATCTTGGTTTGCCTGGACGTGTTCGAGGAGTTCGCGCTGGATGCGGGTGGCGCAGCGCACCGCCGCAACGGTCGACAGGAAGCACGCCATGATCCCGTCACCAGTGTGCTTGACCTCGCGGCCGCCCAGGGCGCTCAACGCCCTGCGCACGATCGTGTCGTGGACCTGAAGCAGCGCCATCGCCCCCTCGTCGCCCATTCGCTCGGTGAGTGCGGTTGATTCGACGATGTCCGTGAACAGGATGGTACGAATCCCGGGATCCCGTTCGCGCGCGGTGCCTCCAGGAACGAGCGCCGCGCCAGCGGGATTCACTTCGCACTCGCCCAGGAAGCCTTCTGCAATCTCCGGCTCGACCTCGATGATCTTCTCGGCGAGCAAGCCGTGCGCCTCCTGGTGCACCCGCGCAGCCGCCTCCGCGTTCGGCGCGGTGCACAGGCAGAAGATCTTGCCGCGGCTTTCGTTGAACCAGTATTTCAGATACTCGACGCCATACTTCGATTGAATGGCCATATCGGCGAGGTGCGCTTTGGCGACGTCTTCCACGGTCGCACCATGCACCTCGTGAATATCCATGTACATCGGCATAGTCTCTCCGCGTCCTCGTATCCTGATGAACCCGTGTGTCGTTTTCACGGCGACGACAAACGGAATGACGCAGTCATTTCCGGAGACTGTCGCAGCGTTTGATAAACGACACAATATCGCTCGGTCAGCCGTAGGAGGGTGTCGAGTTGATCCGGCGTCGCGTCCGTGGTCAGGTCGAAAACGACGCGGATCCGCTGGAAGCCTACGGGCGCGTCCTTCGCGACACCGAGCGTGCCGCGAAAATCCAGATCGCCTTCAGCGCGAACTTCGCCGCTCCGTATGACGACGCCGATCGCAGTTGCAACCGCGCTGAGCGTTACTCCGGCGCACGCGACGAGGGCCTCGAGCAACATGTCGCCCGAGCACGCGTGGAGTCCGCTTCCTCCCGTAGCTGGATGGAGGCCGGCAGCGGTGAGCGCGCGGGCAGTCTGGACGTTGCAGGTGACGTCCTCGCCGAGACGGGCCTGGGCGACGAGCGTGATAACCGCAGCTTGCGGATCGGTCTTGTAATGCTCCTTCAGGGGCGCCTGGATCGCCCGAAGCTCTTCCGTCTTCATCAGCGGTCGACAATCGCCTTTCGCCAAAGTCGTGGCGCACGTCCCCGTAAAGGCAGCGCCCCCGATGGAAAATTACACGTCGCGCCGACGCGCTGCAAATCGGCGCGATGAGCGCTTCGCATCGGCAGAAGTCTCATTGCCACGCGCATTGCACGCGCGATCAAAGCAGGATCAATGCGTGCCGAGCGCACGGTGACGAGGCACCGTTCCCACCGTTTGCCTGAGTGTGGGAATCTCGGGCGAGGTGACCGCTTCCGTCAACACGTCTGGTACCGCGTAGTGGAGCATGTGCCCGACACCGGGCACGATCCGGAGCTCGCTGTTTCGCAACGCGCCATGCAGCCTGCGTGAATGTGCATCCGGGTCGATCGCCTTGTCGGCGTCGCCCGCGAGGATCACCGCCGGGATGCGAAGCTCCGAGTAGCGCTTGCGCAGGCTTGCGACCGACGGAATCATGAACGCCGCATCCTCGGCGTTCGCCCGCATCTGCGAAGGCCGCAGCAGCATCTCTCGTCCGAGCATTTCCATGAAGTGGTTCGGGACAGGCATCGGCGCGAACATCGCCTTCACCGTCTGCTCGAGCAGCATCCGCGCGAGGACGGCGTCGACGGTGTAGCGCAGCACATCGCCGATGATCGGGATGGCTGGCGGGGAGGCCAGCACGACGTCGAGGCGGGCCGTAGGAAAGTAATATCCCGACACGAGCACGAGCTTGCGCACGGCGGCCGGATCCTGCAAGGCGAGTGCAAGCGCCACAAGTGTGCCCCAGGAGTGACCGAGCACGATTGGCTGCTCGACGCCGAGCCGCGCCAGAGCGCGCGCGATCACCGATGCCTGCGCATTCGCCGTCCACAAGCGATCCCGTGGGCGCTCGCTATAGCCGAAGCCCGGACGATCGAACGCGATCACGCGATGGTGCGCGGCGAGGCGTTCGACGAGACCGCTCGCCATGAAATCCTCGAGGCGAACGACGTTGCCATGGAGCAGCACGACGACAGGGCCTTCTCCGCGCTCGATGTAATGCAGGCGAACGTCGTCCACGCTAATGAAGGTTCCCTTGGGCGGGTCGCGGTATTCGGCCCGACGCGCCCGTCGTGCTACCCACGCGGCCAACGCGGCAAGCGTAGTTGCCGCGACTGCCGTACCCGTAACCAGACCGCGGCGCGATGCTGCGCGCCTGGTGATTCCTGCAATGCGTGCTCCAGCGTCCGTCATTTGCTCACCTCGACTCTTTCATCAGGTCAGGCCGAAAGCATGACGGCGACGGGGCGAGCGTTACGTCGGGCAAATGCGCAAACGTCCGTAGGACTACCTGACGGTCTCCCGCGATGCGGGTGCTCGTCCCCGTCCAAGCGAGGGCCGACGTTATAATCAGGTGTGCCCGACGTCCTGGCGCTGCGCGGAGGCGCGGCACTTTCCTCATTCCGGGTTGCGAAGCTTCTGGACGCACTGGCCGCACGTGCGAAGGCTTCGATCACCGGACTTTCCGCGTACCACTGGCATTTTGTCGAGGTTTCTCGCGCGCTCGATGCGCTCGAGCAAGCCACGTTGGAACGCCTCCTTGCTTACGGCCCGCGCAAAGATGCGGACGCGGCGAGCGATGCGTCGCTGCTCGTCGTGCCAAGGCTCGGCACGATTTCCCCCTGGTCATCGAAAGCGACCGACATCGCTCGCAACTGCGGCCTCGATGCGGTGCGCCGCATCGAGCGCGGCGTCGCGTACGAGCTCAGGCTTGCCGATTATCGTTCACTGTTGCCGCAGGACCGATTGGCAGTCTTGCCGCTCATCCATGATCGGATGACCGAAACCGTCCTGGACGATGTCCGCCAGGCAGGCGAGCTGTTCGCGCACGTGCCGCCGGGACCGCTTGCGACGATTGCGCTTCACGCGCTTGGTCGTTCCGCGATCGAATCCGCCAACGCCGCGCTCGGCCTCGCGTTGTCGTCCGACGAGATCGATTACCTCGTCGATGCGTTTCATCGCCTTGAGCGGGACCCCACGGATGTCGAGCTGACGATGTTCGCGCAGGCGAACTCCGAGCATTGCCGTCACAAGATCTTCAACGCCGCCTGGCGCATCGATGGCGAGCCGCAATCGCAAAGCCTCTTCGCGATGATCCGTGCAACGCATGCGGCACATCCGGAGGGAACGCTCGTCGCGTATTCGGACAACGCATCGGTTCTCGAAGGAAGCGTCGTCGAGCGCTTCTTTCCCGACGCAGATGGACGCTATCGCGCGCATCGCGGCGCAGCGCACCTCGTGATGAAAGTCGAAACGCACAATCACCCGACGGCGATCGCCCCGTTTCCCGGCGCCGCCACGGGAGCGGGCGGCGAGATCCGCGATGAGGGTGCGACCGGCGCCGGCGCCAAGCCGAAGGCAGGGCTCGTCGGGTATACGACATCGCACCTCCGAATACCCGCGCTGCGGCAGCCGTGGGAGCGCGATTACGGCAAGCCCGATCGCATCGCTTCCGCGCTCTCCATCATGCAGGAAGGACCGATCGGCGCAGCGTCGTTCAACAATGAATTCGGTCGCCCCTGTCTCGTCGGCTACTTTCGCACGTTCGAGATCGAGTCGGCCGGGCTCGTGCGCGGCTATCACAAACCGATCATGATCGCCGGAGGCATCGGCAACATCGCTGACGCACACACCGCGAAGCGCCCGCTTGCCGGGGGCACGCTGCTCATCCAGCTCGGTGGCCCGGGGATGCTTATCGGGATGGGCGGAGGGGCCGCATCCTCGATGGCGACGGGCGTCAATGCTGCGGATCTCGACTTCGATTCCGTGCAACGCGGCAATGCGGAGATGCAACGGCGGGCGCAGGAGGTGATCGATCGCTGCTGGCAGCTCGGCACGGACAACCCGATCCTTTCGATCCACGACGTCGGCGCGGGCGGCTTGTCGAACGCACTGCCCGAGCTGGTCCACGGTGGGGGCGTGGGCGGCAAGTTCGATCTTCGCGCGATCCCGTCCGAGGAAAGCGGCATGACGCCGCGCGAGATCTGGTGCAACGAAGCACAGGAGCGCTACGTACTCGCCACCGCGCCCGACGACTTCGAGCGCTTTCGCGTCATCTGCGAGCGCGAGCGGTGCCCGTTCGCGGTCGTGGGTCACGCAACGTCGGACGGCCGACTCCGCGTGGAGGATCCGCTCTTGGGCGTCCCGCCCGTGGATGTTCCGCTCGACGTCATTCTCGGCAAGCCGCCCAAGATGTTTCGCGATGCAAAACACGTCTCGAACCCGTTGCCCGCACTGGAGCTGTCATCCGTGTCGCTGCGGGACGCCGCGTATCGCGTGCTGCAATTTCCCGCCGTCGCGGACAAGACGTTCCTCGTGACGATCGGAGACCGAACCGTCGGCGGGCTGTGCTCGCGCGATCAGATGGTCGGTCCGTGGCAGGTGCCCGTGGCGGACGTTGCCGTCACGCTGTGCGACTTCGACGGTTTTGCGGGCGAGGCGATGGCGATGGGCGAACGCTCGCCTGTCGCCGTGATCGACGCGCCTGCCTCCGGTCGGCTGGCGGTGGCCGAAGCGTTGACGAATATCGCGGCAGCGGGCATCCGCGATCTCTCCGACGTCAAGCTGTCGGCGAACTGGATGGCCGCCGCGGGACAGCCGGGTGAGGATGCGGCGCTGTACGACACGGTCCGCGCCGTAGCGCTCGACCTTTGCCGCTCGATCGGCGTATCGATTCCGGTCGGCAAGGATTCGTTGTCGATGCACACCACGTGGAACGACGATGGGGTCGAGAAGAGCGTCACCGCGCCGGTGTCGCTGGTCGTGTCCGCGTTCGCGCCCTTGAAGGACGCACGCACGTGCCTCACTCCGCTCGTTCGCCTCGACCAGGGGGCGACGTTGCTCGTGCATCTCGACATCGCCGACGGACGCCGGCGACTGGGAGGCTCCGCCTTGGCGCAGGCCTACGCACAACTCGGCAATGAACCTCCCGATGTCGACAATGCGCTCCGGCTCCGTTCGTTCTTTGCTCTCGTCCAAACATTGCACGCGAGCGGCAAATTGCTCGCATACCACGATGTCAGCGACGGCGGCCTGTTCGCGACGCTCGTGGAAATGGCGTTCGCATCGCGGTGCGGCTTCGACGTCTTCCTCGACAGCACGCAGGACGTCCTCGCCGCGCTCTTCGCGGAAGAGCTCGGTGCCGTCGTGCAGGTGCGCGACCAGGATGTCGACGCACTGGTGGCTGCCGCGCGCGATGCGGGCATTGCCGCCACGGCAATCGGCGCTCCTGAACGCGGCAAGCGTGTACGGATCCGCTGGGGCAACCGTGTCGTTCTGGACGAGAGCCGCGCTGATCTTCATCGCGCGTGGTCGGCAACGACACACGCGATGCAACGATTGCGCGACAACCCGGACGCCGCGGATCAGGAACATGCACGCCTGGCCGATGAAACGGAACCGGGCATCACGCCGCATCTGACGTTCGATCCGGCGGAAGATTTGGCTGCGCCATTTGTTGCACACGGCGCCCGGCCGCGCGTGGCGATTCTTCGCGAGCAGGGCGTCAATGGGCATGTCGAGATGGCCGCCGCATTCACACGCGCGGGCTTCGACGCGTTTGACGTGCACATGACGGACGTTGCGGCCGGGCAGCATTCGCTCGGCGACTTTCAGGGGATCGTGGCCTGCGGTGGATTTTCCTACGGCGACGTGCTCGGCGCCGGTGAAGGATGGGCGAAGTCCATCCTCTTCCATCCCCGGTTGCGCGATGCGTTCGCGCGTTTCTTCTCGCGTGCCGATACCTTCGCGCTGGGGGTCTGCAACGGCTGCCAGATGATGAGCAACCTGCACGAGATCATTCCCGGATCCCGCCACTGGCCGCATTTCGTGCGCAACGCTTCCGAGCAGTTCGAGGCGCGTTTCGTGACGCTCGAGGTGCTCCGCACCCCTTCGCTGTTCTTCGTCGGCATGGAAGGCAGTCGGATCCCGGTCGCCGTCGCGCACGGCGAGGGCTACGCGCAGTTCCGCGACGCCTGGCAACTCGAAGCGGCGCGGCCGCTCGTCGCGCTGCGCTTCGTGGACAATCGGGGCAGCAGCACGCAGACGTACCCGTTCAATCCGAACGGCTCACCGGAGGGCATCACGGGCCTTACGACTGCGGATGGTCGCTTCACGATCCTGATGCCGCATCCCGAGCGTGTATGGAGGACTGCGCAGATGTCCTGGCATCCGGAGCCCTGGGGAGAGCGCTCGCCGTGGTATCGGATGTTCGCGAATGCGCGCCGGTTCCTGGGCTGAAGCGAAAATGCTTCGCGTTTCACAGTGACCACAACCTCCAAACCTTCGCCATGAACGCCCCACTGTCCGTCTATTCGATCAACGGCGTGACGCCCGTCGTCGATCCGACGGCTTACGTGCATCCTTCCGCGGTGCTGATCGGCGACGTGATCGTGGGCCCGGGCTGCTACATCGGGCCCTGCGCATCACTGCGTGGCGACTTCGGTCGCATCGAGATACGCGCCGGTGCGAATCTGCAGGACGGTTGCGTCGCGCACGGATTCCCCGGCACCGACACCATCGTCGCGGAAGACGGCCATATCGGCCATTGCGCAGTCCTGCACGGATGCATCGTCGAGCGCAACGCGCTCGTCGGCATGAATTGCGTGATCAATGACAACGCGGTGATCGGCGAGTCCGCAATCGTCGCGGCGATGGCGTTCGTCAAGGCGAAAATGGTGGTCCCGCCGCGTACGCTCGCCGCGGGCATGCCGGCGCGCGTCGTGCGCGACCTCACGCAAACCGAGCTTGCGTGGAAGATCGAGGGTACGCAAAGCTACCAGGAGCTTGCGCGCCGAAGCCTGTCGACGATGCTCGCCACCGAGCCGCTGGCGGAAGTGGAGGCGGACCGGCGCCGGATCGAACTGCCTGAGTTGTTGCCGTTGTCGGCGCTTAAGGCCAAAGGGATGTAGCGTTCGCTCGCGCTTGCTCAGAACCCTGCCGCCTGGCCGTCCCGGCGCGGATCGGACGCCGCGACGTAACCGGTGTCTGTTCGCACGATCACCTGCCCCGCACCGAAGTCCATGTATGAATCGGGGACGGATTCGAGTCGATGGCCGAGTGCGATCAGGCCCTCGCGCAATTCGGGTGATGCGGTCGACTCGAGATCGATCGACCGTCCGACATTGACCTTCCAGCGTGGCGCATCGAGCGCCGCCTGCGGATTCATCCCGTAGTCGATCATGCGCACGACGGTCTGCACATGACCCGGTGGCTGAATGGGTCCGCCCATCACGCCGAACGTCGCAAGCGGCGCTCCATTGCGTGTCATGAACCCCGGGATGATCGTGTGGAACGGTCGCTTGTCGCCGGCGACCTCGTTCGGATGCCCGGGCTCGAGCGAGAAACCTGCGCCCCGGTTCTGCAGGCTGATTCCGGTGCCTGGCACGACGACACCCGAGCCGAAGCCCATATAGTTCGACTGGATCAGCGAGACCATGATGCCCGATGCATCGGCGGCGCATGCGTACACGGTGCCGCCACGGGGCGGGTTCCCCGGCTCGAATATTTGTGCCCGCCGGGGATCGATCGCACGCGCACGCTCGGCGAGATACGCGGGGTCGAGCAGCGCATCCGGCGTGACTTTCATCGTGGAAAGATCGCCGACATGGTGATGCGCGTCGGCGAAAGCGAGTTTCATTGACTCGATCTGCAGGTGCGCACTGGCGATCGAGTCGGGCGGCAGTGCGCGGAGGTCGAATCTGCGTAACATGCCGAGCGCCATCAACGCCGCGATCCCCTGGCCGTTGGGGGGAATTTCGTGCACGGCCACACCGCGGTATTCGAGGGCGAGCGGCGTGACCCAGTCGATCGCATGGCGCTCGAAGTCTTCGTGCGTGTGCGGGCTGCCGTGCGCATGCGCGTGGCGCACCATCGCATCGGCGAGTGCGCCACGATAGAACGCTTCTCCGCGCGTTGCCGCAATCTGCTCGAGGGTTGCGGCCATCGCGCGCGAGGCGAATCGTTCTCCGGCCTTCGGCGTGTGTCCATCGATCAGGAAATGCTGCTGCCAGCCGAGGCCCTTCGGCATGATCGCCTCGGCAAGCCGCCATTTCTGCGCGACGACGGGCGATACGGCGTAGCCGTCGTGTGCATAGGCGATGGCTGGCTCGAACAAGTCCGCGAACGGCAGCTTGCCGTAGCGCTTCGACAAGGCCGCCCATGCTGCAACCGCGCCTGGAATCGTCACGCTGTCCCAGCCGCGCTGCGGCATCTGCTTTTGCCCCGCGAAGCGCGCGCGTGACCATCCCGCGGGCGCGCGGCCGGATGCGTTGAGGCCGACGAGCTCGCGTCCATCCCACAGGATCGCAAACAGGTCCGAGCCGATGCCGTTGCTGCAGGGCTCGACGACCGTCAGCGTGATAGCCGTCGCCAACGCCGCATCGACGGCGTTCCCACCGCGCGCCAGCATCTTCATTCCCGCCTGCGTCGCCAGGGGCTGTGACGTCGCGACGACGTTGCTCGCGCAGATCGGCTGCCGACGAGACGGGTAAGGCAGTGTCCAGTCC
>JBKPOL010000048.1:0-18067 GCA_046733075.1 Pseudomonadota bacterium
GCTCCTGCTCGCGAAGCACGAGCCGGACCGCGTCCCGCTTCCCTTCCCGCAGCAGATCGCCATCGAGTTTCCAGGGCGCCCAGAGGGCCTGCGGCTCGGCGAGCCAGGCGGGTTTCGGCAGGCTCCCCGCGATCGTCGTTCGCAACATCGTGTTCGTCGCCAATTCATTTCCTCATGGAGTGGCCGCCCGCGTTTGCGCCTCGCAGAGCGCGTTGCGGGATTCTATCCGCGATGGGTTCGTGCAAAAGTTTCATCGGCACGAAGGAATGCAGGCGGTGGTTCGACAGTCCAATTCCCGAAGCTTGACGTTCCGCTCGGATGCCGCGTACCTTTCGGCGTCGCGTTTGCGCTCGCGTTCGCGACGCACCCCCCGCCCATGCAGATCCTGTTTGCCGATAGCGATTTTCCCGACATCGACCTCGAGCGCGATATCTTCTCGGCCGCGGGTCTCGCGCTCAAGCTTGCGCAGTGCAAGGATGAGATGGAGGTGGTCGAAGCTGCGAACGACTGCGCCGCCATTCTGCTGCAATATGCACCGATCACCGGCCGCGTCATCGGCGCGCTGCCAAATCTCGGCATCGTAAGCCGCATCGGCGCGGGCTTCGATACGGTGGATGTCGACGCCTGCAAGGCCCACGGCGTGTGGGTTGCGAACTCACCCGACTACGGCGTCGGCGAGGTCGCGACGCACGCCCTTTCGCTCGCGCTCGCATCGCTGCGAAACATCGTCCGCTATCACGCGGACATTGGCCGCGGTCAGTGGCACTACCTGTCCGGCGGCACTTTGCGCCGCCCCGCGGAACTCACGCTCGGCATCGTCGGTCTCGGTCGCATCGGCAAGCGCATGGCCCATGTCTCCCGCAACGTGTTCAAGCGCGTCGTCGGGTACGACCCGTACCTGATCGACGGTGACTTCCCCGCTTACGTCGAACGCGGCCCCACGCTCGAGGCGCTCGCGTCGCAGTCGGACGTCGTATCGCTGCATACGCCCCTCGACGCGACGACGCGCGGGATGATTGGACGCGCCTTCTTCCAGGCGGCGAAGCCGGGCCTGACGCTCGTCAACACGTCGCGCGGCGCGGTCGTCGATCTTCCGGATTTGCTCGCCGCACTCGGCGCTGGAATACTCCGCGGTGTGGCGCTCGACGTACTGCCGGAGGAACCGGTTGCGCGCGACTCGCCGCTGCTCGCAGACCCGCGTGTCATCCTGACGCCTCACGCAGCGTTTTATTCGGTGGAGGCAGAACGCGAACTGCGGCGCAAGGCGGCGCAAAACATCGTCACCTGGTATCGCACGGGTCGACCGGACTATCCGGTCGTGCATGGCACCCGCAAGCCGCATGAGAACGTCGTCGCACCTCAGGACGCCTTTACGCTGACCCCGAACGGGGCATGAGGAGGAATCAATGGCCGCGGTGAACATCACCGCCGTCCACAAGTGGTTTGGCTCCACGCACGTGATCCGCGGCGTGGACGTCGCGATCGCTGACGGCGAATTCTGTGTGCTCGTCGGGCCATCGGGCTGCGGCAAGTCCACGCTGCTGCGCATGATCGCGGGCCTCGAGGAAATCGGCGATGGCGAGATCGCGATCGGCGGCAGGGTGGTCAATCGCGTGCAGCCGAAGGAGCGGGACATCGCGATGGTGTTCCAGAACTACGCGCTCTACCCGCACATGACGGTGCGCGACAACATGTCGTTCGCGCTGAAGCTCGCGAAGCGCGGCAGCGTCGACATCCAGCAGCGGGTCGCGCGGGCGGCCGAGATCCTCGGTCTTGCGCCCTTTCTCGACCGCTATCCGCGCCAGCTGTCCGGCGGTCAGCGGCAGCGTGTCGCGATGGGACGCGCGATCGTGCGCGATCCGCAAGTGTTCTTGTTCGACGAGCCGCTGTCGAACCTGGACGCGAAATTGCGCGTGCAGATGCGCACGGAGATCAAGGAGCTGCACCAGCGGCTGCGCACCACGTCGATCTACGTGACGCACGACCAGATCGAGGCGATGACGATGGCCGATCGTATCGTCGTCATGCGCGACGGGCTCGTCGAGCAATCCGGGGATCCGCTCGCGCTCTACGACGCGCCCGTGAACACCTTTGTCGCCGCGTTCATCGGTTCTCCGGCGATGAACCTGGTGCCCGGCGTGGTGCGAATGAATGGCGCGACATCGGGCGTCGAGTTCGAAGGCGGCGTCCGCTTGCCCATGCCCCGGCAATCCAGCGGGATCGATGGGCAGCCGGTCCTGTACGGGATGCGCCCCGAGCATTGCCTCGTGACGCAAAGTGGAGGGCTGCCGGCGGAAGTCGTCGTCGTCGAGCCCACCGGGGCCGATACGCAGCTCTTTTGCCGCTTCAACGGCCAGGAGATCACGTCGCTCGTTCGTGATCGCGTAAGCTGCCGCGCCGGTGACAGGGTCGGCCTTTCGCCCGATGTCGCGCGCGCGCATTTGTTCGATGCGAAGAGCGGCGCGAGGCTCGCCGCCTAGGGACTACTGTTAACAGGCCCTAAGTGTTCCCGCACACTGCACCGGCTATTCGCTGTTCCCGGCACGCTGCATCGAGTGTTGCAACACCCAAAGGAGGAGAGAGTCGTGAATGAATTCAAGCGTCGCAAATTCCTGAAGACGTCCGCCGGCCTTGCCGCAGGCGCCGCCGCGGGATCCCTGATCTGGGTCAAGGATGCTCACGCGCAGCAGTGGAACAACACGGCCGAGAAGGGCGCGAAGCTCCGCGTGCTGCGCTGGAGCCGCTTCGTCCAGGGCGACATCGATCAGTACATGAAGAACGTCCAGAAATTCCAGGACAAGTATCAGATCGAGGTTCGCGTCGACAACGAAGGCTGGGAAGACGTGCGACCCAAGGCGGCGGTTGCGGCGAACACCAATGCCGGCCCCGACATCATCCTATCGACGAACGACGATGCCAATCTCTATCCCGACAAGCTCGTCGACGTCACCGATGTCTGTTCATATCTCGGGCAGAAGTACGGCGGTTTCTATCCGGTGTGCGAGCAGTATCTGAAGCCGGACGGGAAGCGCTGGATCGGCGTCCCGCTTGGGTGCGCGGGCAATGCGATCGTGTACCGCGCGAGCATGCTGAAGGCCGCGGGCTTCGACGGCGTGCCGAAGGACACCGACGGCTTTCTGAAGCTGATGCAGGCGCTCCAGGCCAAGGGCACGCCGGGCGGCTTCGCGCTCGGCAACGCGACCGGCGACGGCAACACGTGGTGTCATTGGGTCTTGTGGGCGTTCGGCGGCAAGCTCGTGGACCAGAACAACAAGGTCGTCATCGACAGCCCCGAAACGCTGAAGGCGCTGGATTACGCGAAGCAGCTCTATGCGACGTTCATCCCCGGCACGCTGTCGTGGCTCGATCCGAACAACAACAAGGCATTCCTCGATGGGCAGCTCGGGCTCACGGCGAACGGGATCTCCGTGTACTTCGCCGCGAAGAACGCCACCGATCCGAAGGTCAAGGAGATGGAGGCCGACATCTTCCACTCCAACTTCCCGGTGGGACCGGTCGGACGTCCGACCGAGTTCAACCTGTTCTTCAACCAGATGATCTTCAAGTACTCGAAGTATCCGAAGGCCGCCAAGGAATTCCTGCGTTTCATGATGGAGGACGAGCAGGTGAACCCGTGGGTGCAGGCGTCGCTCGGCTATGTCACGCCGGCGCTCGCGGTCTACGAGAAGCATCCGGTGTGGAAGGATCCGAAGGCGACGCCTTATCGCGACGCGATGAAGGTGATGTTGCCCTCCGGCTATGCGGGCAAGATGGGCTACGCATCGGCGGGTGCCCTTGCGGACTTCATCATCGTGAACATGGTCGCGGAAGCCGCATCGGGCTCCAAGACGCCGAAGGAAGCCGCCGAGCGCGCGCAAAAGCGGGCGGAGCGGTACTACAAGGTCTGACGGTGCTTCGCGCCCGATCGGCAGTCGCAGATCGCGACTGCCGGCGGGGGCATCCCGGCATTCGCCGCTCGCGTGGCCACCTTCATCAACCGGCTGCAGGACAACCGTAACGCCCTGGGACTGCTGTTCCTGGCGCCAACGGCAGTGCTGCTCGTGCTGTTCCTCACGTATCCATTGGGGCTCGGGACGTGGCTCGGCTTCACCGACGCCAAGATCGGACGCGGCGGCGGGTTCATCGGTCTCGAGAACTACGAGTTCCTGTGGGGCGACTCGGTCACCCGGCTCGCGCTCTTCAACACGATCTTCTACACGGTCGTGGCGAGCGTCATCAAGTTCGGCCTCGGCCTGTGGCTCGCGCTGCTGCTGAACAAGCATCTGCCGTTCAAGGCGTTCCTGCGCGCGATCGTGCTGTTGCCATTCATCGTGCCGACCGCGCTGTCGGCCATCGCCTTCTGGTGGATCTACGATTCGCAGTTCTCGATCATCAGCTGGGCGCTCCAGCGCATGGGACTGATCAACGGGTACATCGACTTTCTCGGCGATCCGTGGAACGCGCGCTTTTCCACGATCGCGGCCAACATCTGGCGCGGCGTGCCGTTCGTTGCGATCACGCTCCTCGCCGGCCTGCAGACGATCTCGCCGTCGTACTACGAAGCGGCAAGCCTCGACGGCGCATCGCCGTCGCAGCAGTTCCGCTATGTGACCCTGCCGCTGCTCACGCCGATCATCGCGGTCGTCATGACGTTCTCGGTGCTGTTCACGTTCACCGACTTCCAGTTGATCTACGTGCTGACGCGCGGCGGCCCGCTGAATGCGACGCATCTGATGGCAACGCTGTCGTTCCAGCGCGCCATTCCCGGCGGCAGCTTGGGCGAGGGCGCGGCGATCGCCACGGCGATGGTGCCGTTCCTTATTGCGGCGATCCTGTTCTCGTATTTCGGATTGCAGCGGCGGGCGTGGCAGCAGGGCGGCAAGGACACCTGAGATGAACGCTAGCGTTGCCCAGCCCGTGACGACTGACACGCAGGGAATGAACTACCTGGTGTCGGTGCCGCGGCGCATCGTCACCGTCTGGCTGCCGCTCATCGCGTTTCTGATCGTGCTGCTGTTCCCGTTCTACTGGATGGCGATCACGACTTTCAAGCCGAACGAGGAGCTGCTCTCGCGGGAAGGCAACCCGTTCTGGGTGCAGCATCCGACGTTCGCGCACATACACAAGCTGTTGTTCGAAACCGCGTACCCGGACTGGCTCTGGAATACGGTGCTCGTCTCGGTCGTGTCGACGGTGCTGTCGATCGTATGCAGCGTGCTCGCCGCGTACGCAATCGAGCGCCTGCGCTTTCGCGGGTCGCGCTACGTCGGAATGAGCATCTTCCTCGCGTACCTCGTGCCGCCTTCGATCCTGTTCATCCCGCTCGCGACGATCATCTACAAGCTCGACCTCTTCGACACTCGGCTTGCACTGATCCTTACCTACCCGACGTTCCTGATCCCGTTCTGCACATGGCTCCTGATGGGCTACTTCAAGTCGATCCCACTCGAGCTCGAGGAGTGCGCGCTGATCGACGGCGCCAACCGGTGGCAGATACTCGTGCGGATCGTCCTGCCGCTTGCCGTTCCGGGATTGATCTCGGCCGGGATCTTCGCGTTCACATTGTCCTGGAACGAGTTCATCTATGCGCTCACCTTTGTCTCCTCGTCGGAGGTGAAGACGGTGCCCGTCGGCGTGGTGACGGAGCTCGTGGAAGGCGACGTCTATCACTGGGGATCGCTGATGGCGGGTGCGCTGTTCGGTTCGCTGCCCGTCGCGATCCTGTACTCGTTCTTCGTCGAGTATTACGTGTCCGGCCTGACGGGGGCGGTCAAGGAGTAGTGGCCGTCTTGTGCCGATGAATCGCGCCGGGACGAATTGGGTGCCCCGTTGCCGAGCGAACCGCAATGTCTGCCGCTCATGCCCGAGGCCGCTTGAAACCGGCGCCCCGAAGCTGCACTTGGTAAAATAGTCCGATTACCGCTTACCTGGAGTGCGCAATGAGCGACATCCAAGACCGCATCAAGGAGCAGGTCACGCAGAATCGCGTCGTCCTGTACATGAAGGGCACACCGCAGTTTCCGCAGTGCGGTTTCTCGGCCACCGCAACCGAGATCCTGAAGCGCTGCGGCGTGACGGAGTTCGCCTCGTTCAACATCCTGCAGGACGAAGCGTTGCGCCAGGGCATCAAGGAATTCTCGAACTGGCCGACGATTCCGCAGCTCTACGTCAACGGCGAATTCGTCGGCGGCTGCGACATCATGCGGGAGATGTACCAGTCGGGCGAGCTGCAGCAGCTCCTGACGACGCAGCCGGCCTGAGCGTCCCTGGTCGGGTCGCAACCGCGACTTGCTGCAGGGCGCGCAAGATTAGGCGGAGCCGCGCGAGGGCGCGGTAAGCCCGCCAGCGCAAAGCCTACGTTCGCGCCCGCTGAACGCGCCGTACGTCCGGGACGCGGCGGAGCGCCCGCATCATGTTCGCGAGGTGCCTCCGGTCCCGCACCTGGAGACCGAAGAACATCGCAACGTCCCCGCCGTCGGGGCGCTCCATCGACACGGTATCGATGTTCGCGTCGGCGTTGCCGATGGCCGTCGCGAGTTCCGCAAGCAGGCCGCGACGATCGGCGACGAGCACCCGCACGCCGGAGTCGAACACGCCTTGCACATCGGGTGCCCATTCGACGTCGACCAGCTCGCCGCCTTCCAGCCGCTGCTTGCGCAACGTTGCGCAGTCGCGGACGTGGACGATCAGTCCCTGGCCCTTGCGGAACTGGCCGACGATCGCGTCTCCGGGTATCGGGCGGCAGCATTTGGCGTATTGGATTGCGACGCCTTCGACGCCCCGCAGCGTAAGCGCCGCCTTGCCGTTCCCGCTCGTCGTTTGCGGCGCGGCTTCCTCGCTCTTGCCGAGCGGACGCGTGAGCGCCTGCGCAACGACGAACGACAGCCGCTTGCCGAGGCCGATGTCCGCCAGGATGTCGAGCTGTGTCTTCGACCCGTATTCCTTCTGGAGCGCTTCCCAGCGTTCCCAGGTAATCGACTCGGGCTCGACTTTCAGCGTTGCGAGCGCCTGATTCAGCAGCCGCTCGCCGAGCGCCGCCGACTCCTTCTGCTGCAGGCCCTTCAGGTAATGGCGGATCCGCGAGCGCGCCTTGCCCGTGGCAACGAAGGACAGCCATGAAGGATTGGGACGCGCAGTCGGCGACGTGAGGATCTCGACGTGATCGCCGTTCTTCAGTTCCGTGCGGAGCGGCAGCAGTTCGTAGTTGATGCGCGCGGCCACGCAATGATGACCGATGTCCGTGTGCACGCCGTAGGCGAAATCGACGGCGGTCGCGCCGCGCGGCAACGCCATGATCTTGCCCTTCGGCGTGAACAGGTAGATCTCGTCGGGGAAGAGATCGCCCTTGACGTGCTCGAGAAACTCTTTCGAGTCACGCGATTCGGACTGGATCTCGAGCAGGCTTTGCAGCCAACGGTGCGTTTCGCGCTGCGCCTCCGCGAGATTGAGCTGGCCTCCGGATTTGTAGAGCCAGTGCGCCGCGACGCCGGCTTCGGCGACGCGATGCATGTCGTGCGTGCGCAGTTGCGCTTCGAGCGGGGTGCCGAACGGTCCGAACAGCGTCGTGTGCAGTGACTGATAGCCGTTCGCCTTCGGGATCGCGATGTAGTCCTTGAACTTGCCGGGAATCGGCTTGTAAAGCTCGTGAAGCACGCCGAGCGCCGCGTAACACATGGACTTGTCGGCGACCAGCACTCGCACGCCGTAGATGTCGAAGACCTGCGAGAACGTGTAGTGCTTCTCGCGCATCTTCTTGTAGACCGAATAGACGGTCTTCTCGCGACCGGTCACCAGCGCCGCGATGTTCGCGCGAGAGAAGCCGTCGCGGATGACGTCGAGCAAGCGGTTCATCACCTCGCGGCGGTTGCCGCGCGCGGTCTTGATCGCGTGCGCGAGAATCCGGTAGCGGAGCGGGTACAGGTGCTTGAACGACAGGTCCTGCAATTCGAGGAACAGTGCGTTCAAGCCGAGCCGGTTGGCGATCGGTACGTAGATGTCGAGCGTTTCGCGCGCGATCCGACGCCGGTGCGCGAGCGCCATCGCGTCCAGCGTCCGCATGTTGTGGAGCCGGTCGGCAAGCTTGATCAGGATGACGCGTACGTCGCGCGCCATCGCAAGCAGCATTTTCCTGAAGCTCTCGGCCTGCGCGTCCTCGCGCGTCGCGAACTCGATCTGGTCGAGTTTCGACAGGCCGTCCACGATGGCGGCAACCGGCTTGCCGAAGGTGGATTCGAGCTCCGAGCGGGTGACGGACGTGTCCTCCATCACGTCGTGCAGTAACGCGGCAGCGAGGCCCTCGGCATCGAGCTGCCACTCGGACAGGATGCTCGCCACCGCGAGCGGATGCGTGATGTACGGCTCGCCGGACTTGCGGAATTGTCCGCGGTGCGCGGACTCGGAAAACTCGAACGCGCGCTCGACGAGCGCAACGTCAGGCGGCGGCAGGTAGTGGCCGAGATGTCGGGTGAATTCGGCGATCTCCGCCATGCCGCGCCCGGTTTGCTGCGTGCTTAGAGCGTCACCGTCGGCGCGATCTTGTGGAGCATTTCGATGCCGACCTTGCCCGCCGCCATCTCGCGCAGCGCGATCACCGTCGGCTTGTCCCGATCGGGATCGACGAGCGGCGCGGAGCCGGACGTGATCTGCCGCGCGCGGTTGGTGGCCGCGAGCGTGAGCTCGAAGCGATTGGGAATGCGGACGAGAACGTCATCGATCGTGATGCGAGCCATGGTGACCTTTCAGGAATCGGGATTGAGAAGCTGCGCCAATGCCTTCGCGTGCCTGATCTGCTGCCGGGGCGCCGTCAGGCGAGCCGCTCGAACGATCACGGACAGATCGTCAACGGCGCGTGCAAAGTCCTGATTCATAATAACATAATCGAACTCGCCGCAGTGACGCATCTCTTCGCGCGCAGCGACGAGCCGCTGCGCAATGATTTCCGGCGGATCCTGTGCGCGCTTGGTCAGGCGTTCCTTCAGCGCATCGATCGACGGGGGCAGGATGAAGATGTGGACGGAGTCGGGGATCAGTCGTCGCACCTGCGCCGCGCCCTGCCAGTCGATTTCGAGCAGGACATCCTGCCCGGCCGCGACCTGCGCGCGTAACCACGTGGCAGATGTAGCGTACCAGTTGCCATGGACAAAGGCATGCTCGAGAAATTCACCGCGATCCTTGAGCGTGGTGAACGTCGACACGTCGATGAAGTGGTAGTGATTGCCCTCCGCCTCGCCGGGTCGGGGCGGACGGGTTGTGTACGACACCGACAGTCGGATTCCCGGCTCGCGCTCGAGCAGCGCATTCACCATGCTGCTCTTGCCGCCGCCCGAAGGCGCCGCGACCACGAACAGACAGCCTGAAGCGCCCGGACTGCGGGTGGTGATCGTCATCGGGACCGAGCGCCGGGGGGCTTGTTAAGGCGCGACCATGCGCCCCGTCGGGGGGCAGCGAAGCGGAGAAGCCGCGAGCGTGGGGGGACCACTCTATTCGAGATTCTGTACCTGCTCGCGCATCTGCTCGATCAGCACCTTGAGTTCGAGGGAGACCTGCGAGAGTTCCGCATCGACGGATTTCGAACCGAGCGTATTCGCTTCACGGTGCAGTTCCTGTGCAAGGAAATCAAGGCGCTTCCCGACGGTGCCGCCTTGCGCCAGCACACGCCGCATCTCGGCGACATGCGTCGCAAGCCGTGCCACCTCCTCGGCGACGTCGATGCGCGTCGCGAAGAGCGCGAGTTCCTGTTTCAGTCGGTCGTCATTGGGTTCGAGCCCCGCTTCACGCAGGCGACTGCCGAGCTTCTCCATGTACGCCGCGTGGAGCGCCGGAACGCGGGGTGCGATGCGCCGCAACTGTGCGTCGATGTCGGAACAGCGTGCATCGAGCACGTCGCGGAGCTTCCCGCCCTCGCGCTCCCGTGCGGCGTTCAATTCCGATAGCGCCCGCGAGACAAGTTCATCGACCTGCCCTGCGAGCGCGTCAGCGGAGATCGACGCTTCGACCATGACGCCGGGCCAGCGGAGGATGTCGGCGGCGGCGAGCGGCGGCGTCCCTGGAACGACGCGCGTGATGTCGCGCGCGGCGTCGGCAAGCTGACGGACACGCTCTGCATTCACGGCGATCGTGCCCGCGCCCCCGGGCGTGCGTGCCATCGCAACCCGGCACTCGACCTTGCCGCGCCGCTGGGCCCCGGCGATGCGTTCGCGGAGCGCGGTCTCGAGCGCACGCAACTCGTCGGGCAGCTTGATGGTGACGTCGAGATAACGGTGATTGACCGAGCGCAGTTCCACAGCAAGCGAAATGCCCGGCAACTCCGCGGTCGCGCCCGCGAAGCCGGTCATGCTGAGGATCATCGTGAGACGTGCGCCGCAGATGCCGGTGTCGAGGCTGATTCCGGCTTTACTTTGAAGAGATGCATCGGGACAATGTATGCGTTCTATGCCTTCGGCGCAAGGCGGAACCGAGGTTTTGGCACGCGAATTGCGAGTCACTACCGTCCGCGCGCCCGCCGTTCTCATACTTCCCAATGGCCGTCACGAACCAAGCGCTACTCAGCGGTTATCCGTTATTGAATTACCGCATTGATCGGCAAATCAGCCGGGGTGGCTTTTCGATCGTGTACCGCGCCTTCGATGAGACGGGCAGTCCGGTCGCGATCAAGGAATACCTGCCGTCGTCACTGGTGCTCCGCACCGAGGGCGATATCGTGCGCGCAAGCTCGGCGGAGAACCTCACGTCGTTCCGTTACGGCATGAAGTGTTTCTTCGAGGAGGGCAGGGCGCTCGCGAAGATCAACCATCCGAATGTCGTGCGCGTTCTGAATTTCTTTCGGGCCAACGAAACGGTGTACATGGTGATGCGCTACGAGCGTGGGCGCACGCTGCAACAGCAGATCCAGATGCGGCAGGACCAGATGTCGGAGCGGTTCGTCCGCCACGTGTTCATGCAACTGCTGAACGGTCTTCGGGAAGTGCACACGCACAAGATCCTGCATCTCGACATCAAGCCGGCCAATATCTACCTGCGCACCGACGGCAGCCCCGTTCTGCTCGATTTCGGCGCCGCTCGCCAGACGCTCACGACAAATCGCCCGAAGCTCGCGCCGATGTACACGCCCGGCTTTGCAGCGCCCGAGCAGTACCGCGACCACGATCGGCTCGGTCCCTGGACCGACGTCTACGGGACGGGCGCGTCGATGTTCGCGTGCCTCGCCGCGTTCGCGCCGCAGGCAGCCGATGCCCGTCTTTCGGAAGACCATCTGGTCTCCGCCAAGAAGATCTGGTCCGGCCAGTATTCGGACAACCTGCTCGAGGTCATCGATTGGTGTCTGCGCCTCGACCCGCTCGAGCGCCCGCAGAGCGTGTTCGCGCTTCAGCGCGCGATTCGCGACATCGCGCCCAACAAGCGCAAGCTCACGTTCCTCGGCAACCTGAAACGCCTGCTGTTCTCCGAGATCGGCGCGTAGCGCACGTCTTCGTCATGCGTTTCACGATCTTCCAGGAATCGCGCAAGGGCGCGCGAGAGGTGAATCAGGACCGTATCGCGTACACGTACAGCCGCGAGACGCTGCTTCTCGTCGTCGCCGACGGCATGGGCGGACACCTCGGCGGCGAAATCGCTGCGCAGATCGCCGTTCGACTCTTCATCGAGCGTTTTCAGCAGGAGGCGAAGCCGATCCTCCGCAACCCGCTCAAGTTCATGCAGGAGACGCTACTCCGCGCGCACGCCGCGCTCGGCTCGTACGCGAGCCAGTTTTCAATGCTGGAAACACCGCGGACCACCTGCGTGGCGGTCGTCGTTCAAGGCAACCATGCGTACTGGGCGCATGTCGGGGATTCGCGGTTCTACCTGCTCCGGCAAGGCAAGCTGATCGGCGCGACCAAGGACCACTCGAAGGTGCAGTATCTCGTGGATCAGGGAATCATCGCGCCCCAGGACGTTGCGACGCATCCCGACCGCAACAAGATCTTCAGCTGCCTCGGCGGCGCAGCGGAACCGGTGATCGACTTGTCGAAGCGCACGCCGCTGCAGAATGGTGACATCCTCATTCTTTGCACCGACGGGTTGTGGAGTGCCTATCCGCTGGGCGAAATGTCGACGATGCTGACGTCGACCCCGATCCTCACCACGGCGCCGCAGATCATGCGCGAAGCCGAGGAACGCGCGGGGCCCGACGGCGACAACCTGTCCGCGATCATCGTGCGCTGGGGTCCGGAGACCCTCGCGGACCAGCCGTCGACGACGACCGACATGATGGAGCTCGGCCAATTCGAGACTCAGCTCGAACACACGGTAACGCTGGCCGACCGCGCCGGGATCCAGCGTGATCTGACGGACGACGAGATCGAGCGCGCCATCGCAGAGATCCAGTCGACGATCCAGAAGTACCGCAAGTAGCGCTCATCGTTGTACAGCGCCTTGCGTGGCGTGCATCGTCGTATTCGCCATCGCGAAACGTTGCATCGATGCGCGCTTCGCGCGGACGAAGGTCGCAATAAGGTTCCGCAAGCGGGCGAAGTGCTTTACGATGCGCGCATTGCGGAAGCGCTCGATCACGCGTCAGAATGCGGCGCGGCCGACGACCGCAGTCGGCCGCCGCCTCGGCCGTTCTCGATCGCGAATCCTCGTTCCTGCGCATGCGCCAACTGCTGATCGACACCGAAACGACCGGCCTCGAACCGAAGCAGGGTCACCGGATCATCGAGCTCGCGGCCGTCGAGGTCGTCGATCGCAGGCTTACCGGGCGACACCTGCACTATCGCGTCGATCCGGAGCGTGACATCGACTTCGCAGCCACGGAGGTGCACGGGCTGACACGCGACGATCTCCGCGGCAAGCCGCGTTTCGCCGATATTGCGCCGGAGTTCGTCGACTTCGCGCGGGGCGCCGAATGGATCATTCACAACGCGCCCTTTGACGTCGCGTTCTTCGACGTGGAGTTCGCCTTGTGCGGGCTGCCGCGCTCGACCTCGATCTACGGCCGGCTGGTCGACACGCTGGCGCTCGCGCGGGAGACGTTCCCCGGCAAGCGCAACAGCCTCGACGCGCTGTGCGAGCGCTTCGGCGTGTCGAATGCACACCGCACGCTCCACGGCGCGCTGCTCGATGCGCAATTGCTGGCAGAAGTGTATCTGGCGATGACGCGGGGGCAGGAGACGCTCATCATCGACATGCATGTGCCGTCGCTGATCGACGCGACGTGGAACACCGCGCGCGACAGCGGAGCCGACGGTCGTCCGCGCTATATCGTGCATTGCGTGATCGCCGATGCGGCAGAACTGGCAGCGCATCACGCCTATCTCGAGACGCTCGCGTTCGAATCGAAGTCCGGTTGCCTCTGGCTGGAGATGGAGCGGGAAGGTGAAACGACGTCAGAGGGCGAGAACGACGCCAATATCGAAACGGCGATCGCGGCTTAACGGCCGATGGATCTGATCCTGTGGCGTCACTGCGATGCCGTGGGAAGCGCACCGGACGCGCTCCGGCCGCTGACGCCTAGAGGACATGATGAAGCGCGGCGAATGGCGCACTGGCTCACGCCGCGCTTGCCTGAAGATTGTCGAATCGTCGTCTCGCCGGCCGTGCGCGCTCGGCAAACCGTGCAGGCATTGCACCGTCACTACGAGATCGTGCCCGCGCTCGCGCCGGGCGCATCGATCGCCGACGTGCTCAGCGTCGCCGGCTGGCCGGCCGCCCCGGCGACAACGCTGATTGTCGGGCACGAGCCGACGCTCGGCGCCGTCGTGGCTCACCTGCTCCGCCAGATGCAGCGCCCACTCGACAAGGGTGCGATCGTCTGGATGTCGAGTGCCGGCGACGACGAAGGCGCGCCCGCACTCCTTAAGAATGCGCTCGCTCCGCACGCGTTGCCCTGAACGACGCATGGCCCTCGCTTCCACCGGGAAAGAATGAATCGGCCCGCGTCGCACGACGAAGCGCAGCGGATCCGCTGAACGATCTCGTCGGGACGCGCATGGGGAGCGTGGCTCGCCAATCTCACGGACGCCGCTGCCTGACTCGCGCTTCACGCATGAACGGCGAGGTGCGCGAATCGTCTGCGCGTTGTGTCGCCTTCTAAGTCGCTGTCATCAACGTGTAGCCTCAAATGCCGATCATGGCACGTCGGCAAGGAGGTACATCACGGTGAGCACATCGCACAAGTTGCGCCCGGTGGCGATCGTGATCGGCTGCGACGACATCGGATCGGCGATCGCGTGGACACTGCATCGGGCGGGTCTCGCGGTCGTCCTGGTCGACGCCGCCGATCCGCCCTGGGCGCGACGCGGGATGTCGTATACGGACGCGTGGTATGTGGGCGGCGCGACGCTCGAGCAAGTCGACGCGTGCTTCTGCACGTCGGTGCGAAGCGTGCCCACCGTGCTCGCGCGCGGCGACATGATCGCAGCCACCACATGGTCATGGGAAGGGGTCGTTACGGCGCTTCATGCCACCGTCGTGGTGGAGACACGTCCAGACACGAGCCGCACCGTCGCCGGTCTTCGCCCGTCAATGCTCGAGGACGTTCTGGCGATCGGCGTGCAAACGACCCGCGTTGGGGAGTGGCGCGCGGACGTGGTGATCGCGGATGTGTGCGAGCCGCGCCTTGGCTTACCCCGCATAACGGGAGCGCGCGTGGCGCGGAGCGCCGCAGCGGATGTGCGCCACCACACCGGGGGAAACGCTGAGGCGTACGCCCGCCTTGCGATCCATCGGATCAACGCGCCTGAGGGCGGGCGCTTTCGCACTCGACGCGAGATCGGCGAGCGCGTTGCCGTCGGCGACACGCTGGGCGAGGTGGGGAGCTTTACCGCGTTCGCGCCGCTCGCGGGCGTACTGCGCGGACTGACCGCCCGGGGAGCACGCGTTGGTGCCGGGCAGACATTGATCGAAATCGATCCCGCTGGCGAAGCGTCGTACTGCTTCGGCATCCCCGCCGAGTCGCGCGCAATCGCGTACCGTGTGAGCGCCGCAATTCGGCGCGCGAAGCAGCGTTCGACGTCGCCTTCGAATGCTCGCAGCGACGGTGACGACCGCCTGCCGCTCGCCACTCCGAACCTCCCGACGAGGGCGCTCGTGAAATCCTGATACGCTCGACGGTTTGCATGAGTGCGCCTCTCGCGCGGAGCGGATGCCCGTCGACTATCTGCAGAAGATCCTGACCGCGAAGGTGTATGACGTCGCGGTCGAAACGCCGCTCGAGCTCGCGACGACGCTGTCGGCGCGGCTTCGCAATCGCATCCTGCTGAAGCGCGAGGACCAGCAGCCGGTCTTTTCTTTCAAGCTGCGCGGCGCCTACAACAAGATGGCGCAGATGAGTGCCGGCGAACGCGCCCGGGGCGTCGTCACGGCGTCGGCCGGCAATCATGCGCAGGGCGTGGCGCTCGCGGCGCAGAGGCTCGGCTGCACGGCCACGATCGTCATGCCGGTGACGACGCCGCATATCAAGATCGCGGCCGTCGAAGCGCGCGGTGCGCATGTCGTCCTTCACGGCGACTCCTACTCGGACGCCTACGAGAAGGCGCAGGCGCTGCTCGAGGAAACCGGCGGCACATTCGTGCATCCGTACGACGACCCCGACGTGATCGCCGGGCAGGGGACCATCGGCATGGAGATCCTCCGCCAGTGCCAGGGCCCGCTCGATGCGATCTTCGTCGCGATCGGGGGCGGTGGCCTGATCAGCGGCGTTGCGAGCTATGTAAAGCGCGTGCGTCCGGAAGTGCGCATCGTCGGCGTCCAGCCCGAAGATTCGGACGCCATGGCGCGGTCGATCGCCGCTGGACGTCGCGTGGTTCTGCCGCACGTGGGACTCTTCGCCGACGGCGTCGCCGTGAAGCAGGTCGGCCGGGAAACGTTCCGCCTCGCGCGAAAGTACGTCGACGATATCGTGCTGGTTGACACCGATGCGATCTGCGCGGCGTTGAAGGACGTATTCGAGGACACGCGGTCGGTCCTCGAGCCGGCGGGTGCGCTATCCGTTGCCGGCGTGAAGGCGTGGGTCGTGCGAACGGGCGTTCGCGACCGCACGTTCGCAGCCATCGCGTGCGGCGCGAACATGAACTTCGATCGCCTGCGGTTCGTCGCCGAGCGCGCGGAACTCGGCGAGCAGCGGGAAGCGATCATCGCGGTCACGATTGCCGAACGGCCCGGCAGCTTTCGCGAGTTCTGTTCGTTGCTCGGCAAGCGGTCGGTCACCGAGTTCAACTATCGGTATGCGGATCCCGAGGTTGCGCACCTCTTCGTCGGCATCGAGGTTGCCGACCGCCACGAGACCGAGGACCTGCTGGCGGCGCTCAAGCGACGCCGGATCGAGGCCTACGACCTGACGGACAACGAGATGGCCAAGCTGCACGTCCGCCATCTGGTCGGCGGGCACGCGCCCGCGGCAGAGCACGAAATCCTCTATCGCTTCGAATTCCCGGAGCGGCCCGGGGCGCTGATGCAGTTCCTGGGCAGCATGAGCTCGGGTTGGAACATCAGCTTGTTCCATTACCGTAACCACGGCGCGGATTACGGCCGGGTCCTGGTCGGAATGCAGGTGCCGCCCGAGGATGCGTCGGAGTTCCGACGGTTTCTCGACCGGCTTGGATACGACTACGTCGACGAGTCGGCCAACCCGGCGTACCGCATGTTCCTCGGGCGCTGAGACCCGGTGCGCGCCACGCCGCCGCAGGCTCAGCGGCACAGAAGGTCGCGCGGTCATCGCCTGAGCGCCGTCACGGAACTCCACGGTCGTCGCGGAGCGGCAACACGAAGGAACGCCACGCGGTCATCGCCTGAGCGCGGTCACGGAACTCCACGGTCGTCGCGGGGCGACAACCCGGAACGCCCGCCCGTCGCCCGAGCGGCACGGATGCCGCCCGCCCGTCGCCTGAGCGGCACGGAACGCCGCGCCACGGCATCTAACGCCGATTAAAAACGTGCTGGGATGTTGCGTTTTCGTCCGTTTTCGCTCGTGGCGCCGATTCCGGCAAGCTTTATGCTCTAGGCAAGCGCCCTGCACCGTGAGAGACTGCACTGGGGCCGCCGCGCCGGCATGCGACGCGGCCCAGAACGCTCGTCGCCAGTTGATTGCGCAACGCGAGCCGCGAGCGGGGACCCGATACGAGAGCGCCGATGGCCAATGAGTCGAGCCGCAGTTCGCTGCAAGGCATCAAGGTGATGGTGATCGACGACTCGAACACCATCCGCCGCAGTGCGGAAATTTTTCTGCTGCAGGCGGGATGCACGGTGATCCTGGCCGAAGACGGCTTCGATGCCCTTGCCAAGATCGCAGACCACCAGCCCGACATGGTGTTCGTGGACATCATGATGCCCCGGCTCGACGGCTACCAGACATGCGCGCTCATCAAGAAAAACAGCAGGTTCCATATGATGCCGGTCGTTATGCTGTCATCCAAGGACGGACTGTTCGACCGAGCCCGGGGCCGCATGGTGGGCTCCGACCAGTACCTGACGAAGCCGTTCACGAAGGAAAGCCTGCTGAAGGCCGTCGCAGCGCACGTGAAGTCGATCGCCGCCTGACGCGCATAACTGGCAGGTTCATGACAGCGAAGTCACCAAGAGGCAGGGCATGAGTACCCCGATTACGGCGCGCGAGATCGTGGCCGAGGCGCGCGACGCGGAACGGAAGGGAGCGAACATGGGCAGCATTCGCAGGATCCTGATCGTCGACGATTCGGCGACCGAGCGGCACATGCTGTCCGACCTTCTGACGAAGGCCGGTTACGACGTGCTCGCGAGCGACAACGGCGAGGACGCGATCGTCAAGGCGCGGGAGGTCAAGCCGGACCTGATTCTCATGGACGTCGTGATGCCCGGCCTGAACGGGTTCCAGGCGACGCGGGCCATCAGTCGCGACCCCGTCACGAAGTCCATCCCCGTGATCATGTGCACGTCCAAGAGCCAGGAGACCGACAAGATCTGGGGCTTGCGCCAGGGCGCGCGGGATTACGTCGTGAAGCCGGTCGACCGCGACGAGCTTCTCGCCAAGATCTCGTCGCTCGGTTGACGCGGGCTCCACGGAAGAACCACGATGAGCCGCGCAGCCAGAGTCGACCTGCGATCGTTCCAGCAG
>JBKPOL010000049.1:0-9538 GCA_046733075.1 Pseudomonadota bacterium
TCGATGGTCGCTTCTCCAGCCTGAAGCAGGGTTACAGGGCCAAAAGGCACAACGCGAACAGAACGAGAATGGCCGCGCTATGCAGCGAGAGCCGGCGTCCGCCTCTGTCGGCAGGCAAGTTGATCGGGCCATTCTCACCGAGCCCTTATCCGCAGCGCGGGCAAACCGTCGCCGCCGGGTAGAGAAGCGGCAAGGCGCAGACCGGACACTCCATATGGCCTCCCGATATCAAATGCGAGCGGCGTTGACGTGTCGAAACGTGCGCCCAGTCTAGTCCCATTTGGGAGTAACGATGACCTACAGGCGCACGCGTTGACGTTACGTCGTCATCGGCGTGCCACAACTGCAAGAAGCGGATACGAACCACTTGCATCGCTCCGGAGGCCCGGGCATGAGAAGTCTTCGTACGCCCAATTGTATGCAGCCCAGGAAGTCCAGTTACCCACGCCGACGACGATAGACACGTACTAGCCGCAGCCTACGGACCCCTCGACCGTCGGGCTGCGCCGCGTTGGCCCATTCTCGGGCGGCGTCTTTGCGCGAGAACGCACATCGCGGCGGACTTGTTTACTCGCGATCTCGCCGCGGTAAATGCGTGATGTCCATGCTCCATGTTAGCGCCGACTGGCACCATTTCTGCTGTCGAGGCGGCAGCTCCCGTCGTTGGTCAATGCATCCGACGCGCAGCCCGTAAGTGACGACATCCGCATCGGGCGCATACGTGTAGAGCGGGGACCCGCACACTGAGCAGAAGGCTTGAGCTCGCTTGGCGCCGCTTTCCGCCGTCTTGACATACACGGCGGGCGATCCCGTTAGCAAGGAAAAGGAATCGGGCATGGCCGGCACGGAGACGCGATACGCAGAGCCCGTCAGCGCCTGGCAGTCGGCGCAATGGCAGATCGCTACTCGCTGCGGATCAACGACAGCTTGGTACGTGATCGCTCCACAATGACACTTGCCATTGACTTTCATGACGACGCCTTCATCGACCTATTTGAAGGAATTAGTAGCTGCGGGTTTGTGGCAGACAGCTTCGACATTGTGTCCGTCAGGGCCGATGACGAAGGCGCCATAGTAGTTGGCGTGGTACTGCGGACGCAGGCCAGGCGCGCCATTGTCTTTCCCACCTGCTTCGAGCGCAGCACGGTGGAACGCATCGACTAGCTCGCGAGTTTCAGCTGCAAATGCCAGGTGAAGGGGCGTGGGCTTAGCGTCCGTTTGGTACATCCAAAGGGCGGGTTTGCCGCTTGGCCCGAGGCCAACGCCGTACGGCCCCTCCATCACGACAGCGACGCCGAGCGGATGAAGTGCCGTCAGGAAGAACGCTTTGCTCGCTGCATAGTCGCTAACTGCGAATCCGACATGATCAAACATAGAGACTCCTGGTGGTGGTTCAGGCTGATGTGGCTCAACGTAAGGGCGTGCCAGAAGGCAAGTGCCCGTGGCGTCTGGTCTCATGTTCGCAAACCAGAAGCCGTGTACAGGCGTGTTCGGTGGACCGTAGGTTAGGCCGTGTCACAGCTGGCTCCGTTCTCGGACTGAACGACTCCGATCATTGCAGGGAAGTCGGTCATCGCATGCCCTCCACGAATAGCAATGTCCTCGGGCGGCAATTCGTGTAGTTGGATGAGACTACAGTTTCGCGGAATACCAAGCGCCTCGAGGTTGTCTACGATCGCGGTGTAGAGGCGACGCTTCGCCTCGATCGTTCGACTCGCGTGGCCGACAACCGTGATGTTCGTATAGCGCTCGGAGTCGTCACGGTCACACGGGCACATGAATCGATGCGGGCGGTGAGCTATGAGGGTGATGTTCTTGTCGTCCGGCCCAACGCCGAAGGCGGTTACGAGCGCAGCCTGAACCGCATTCATGATCGCTATCTCCTCGGAATCGGAATACGTTTTGCGGACATGGATGCAGACACTTGGCATGGATAGTCCCCTGCGCCCTAACGTGGAAGGTAACGGTGGCGCTTCTGCTTGGTATTCACATTTTGCAGTGTGCGGCCTTCATGCAGGATGCCGTCAGGCAGGCGATGAAGCCCTCAATGATCCGTAAACGCATAGAGCCGCGAGTAAGAGTTTCGTAAGCCGAGCGAGCTGCCTGCAGTGCGACAGTATCTCGGCGATATTGCCTCAGACGTGAAGTTGTGCGGCATTCGCACAGAGGAGGCGTAGGTCGACGCCTCGCGCCCAAGAAAAAGGGGCTCGCTGGCGAACCCCTTGCGTAATCCGAGGCGCGGGAGCGTCAATCCCAGCTCAACGCTCCTCCGGTCTGGTACTCGATGACGCGCGTCTCGAAGAAGTTCTTCTCCTTCTTGAGATCGATCATCTCGGCCATCCACGGAAATGGATTGTCGGCCTTCTGGAACAACGGATCGACACCGATCTGCTGGCAGCGCCGATTCGCGATGAACCGCAGATATTCCTTGAACATCGTCGCGTTGAGCCCGAGCACGCCGCGCGGCATCGTGTCCTCGGCATACGCATACTCGAGATCAACGCCTTTCTTCATCAGGGTGCGAATCTCCTCGCGGAATTCGGGAGTCCACAGGTGCGGGTTCTCCATCTTGATCGTGTTCACGAGGTCGATGCCGAAGTTGCAGTGCATCGATTCGTCACGCAGGATGTACTGGTACTGTTCGGACGCGCCGGTCATCTTGTTCTGCCGGCCCATCGCGAGGATCTGCACGAATCCGACGTAGAAGAAGAGCCCTTCCATGATGCACGAGAACACGATCAGGCTCTTCAGCAACTCCTGATCCGCCTCCATCGTGCCCGTCTTGAAGTTGGGGTCCGTGAGCGTCTCGATGAACGGGATCAGGAACTCGTCCTTGTCGCGAATCGACTTCACTTCGTGGTACGCGTTGAAGATCTCCGCTTCGTCGAGGCCGAGGCTTTCGACGATGTACTGATAGGCGTGCGTGTGGATCGCCTCCTCGAACGCCTGACGCAGCAGGTACTGCCGACACTCGGGTGCGGAGATGTGGCGATACGTGCCGAGCACGATGTTGTTCGCGGCGAGGCTGTCCGCGGTGACGAAGAAACCCAGGTTGCGTTTGACGATCAGCCGCTCGTCGTCAGTGAGTCCGTTCGGGTTCTTCCACAGCTCGATGTCGCGCTGCATGTTCACTTCCTGCGGCATCCAGTGGTTCGCGCACCCCGCCAGGTATTTGTCCCAAGCCCATTTGTACTTGAACGGCACGAGCTGATTGACGTCCGCCTGCCCGTTGATCACGCGCTTGTCCTCGACGCGTACCCGGCGGAAGCCGTTGTTCATCGCCTGTTGCTCTGCATCCAGATCATGTACCGGCTCGCGCGCAAGCACGCCGGCCGACGCCGGAACGCGCCCTGTGGGCGCAGGCGCCACCTTGAGCGGTGAGGGAACGGCAGTGAAATCGTCGTCAAAACTGAGCATCGGATGTCTCCGGACTTCGTTCTTATGTTGGGGCAGATTGTGGCATTTCATCGGCGCCGCCACCCCTCCTGGGCGTTCGGAGGGGCGGCGACGGGTTCCCGTGTGCGACGTGGTTAATGCATCGCTTTCAGCTTGTCGTAGAGGAATTCCGGCGTGAAATCCTGACCCTCGAGCCAGGCGATCGACGCCAGTCCATAGTCCAGATAGAACTGCGAGAACCGGTCGCGATCGCGCAGCGGCTCCAGCTCTTCGCCGTGCAGTTCATCCGCCAGATCGACCACGCCTTTGCGTCCATCGTTGAATTCCAGCCAGACCTTGTAGTCGCCGAGGTACCGGGCTTCGACGATATGTCGGGGTGCAAACTCATACCGAGCCAAAGAGAAGCCTCCTTTCGCAAAGTGGACGTCGCCGCCCCGTAGCTGCCGATGCGCTGGACAACGCGATCGACATTCGAAGCTGCACGACACCGGGAGCCCAGGTCCTGGGAAAAGTCCGCGCGCGGCGAGCTGCCATTTCGTAACCGCGCGCGTCCAGGAAAAAAACTGCGAGCCGTTGCCGGCCCTTTCGGCCTTGCAGGTCCCTGGCGCGTCCACGCCAACTTCGCGTCCTGTCTGGGTCCGCGTGGGTCCGTCATTCCGATGTCGCCGCGCCATGCTCTTGAAGTCATCGCTGCCGTCGCCTCATCGGTTCACCGAATGTCATCGGGCGCCGTGCCGGTAAGGATCCACCGCGCAACGACGTCCACCACCTGATATTCCTTGCCGGCAAATTGCGCCCCATTGGCCGCGTCGCCATCCATGCTCCCCCGATGCTGCGCACGCTCGTCGTGAACGGTTACGAGCGTCTTGCGACCGCGGGTGTGGGCGAGTGTCGCGTAGGCCGAGCTGGCATCGCGACGATGGCGTATCGCGAGGATGCGCATGCGGTCGGACTTCTGGGGCTGGTCGAATGCTTCCTCGGCGCACGAGAGGAGCACGGCGCCTGCGAGCGCATCGATGCTCGCTGTCGCTACGGCCGCCGACAGCGCCCCACTGTTCAGGCCGAGGATCCACGTTTGCGCATGCGGCCACTGCGACTTCGACCAGTTCACTGCCGCTTCCAAATCCAAGACATGGCGATCCGACATTCGCCATTCCCGATCCATCACGGGGCAGTCGGTGGGCGGCGAGAGCGAGAGGACCGGCCCGCCAATCGCAAGCGCGAGCCGCTGGCGTTGGGCGAGTGGCAGGCCACCCTGCACGCACGGGACCCCGTCTGGACAAGTGACGGCCAAGCCGCCACCGCCGCCGCCGAGCACGATGACGGAGTTCTGGTCGCTGGCGGTCGATGACCATTCGGTCACCAGCAGCACTTGCCGCACGCCAGCGCGGGATTCGAGCATGTGCACGCGCTCGCGGAGCACCTCCGATTGCACCGCATTGGGCGCAATCGAGATCGCTAGAGCTGCTGTCATCGCCGCGCGTCGCAGAGGCGGACTTACTGGCACGCCTCACAATCCGGGTTTTCGATGGAACAGAATTTCGGTTCGGGCTCCGCCGCCGCGGTGGCCTTCACTCGCGCACTCGCCGTTTTGGCAGGCAGGGCGGACTCCGGCACCGCATTGAGCTCGCCCCCGCTTCCCGTCGATTTCTCCGCCGAGGTTGCGGCAAGCGTGCGCAGGTAGTACGTGGTCTTCAGTCCGCGCATCCACGCGAGCTTGTACGTCTCGTCGAGCTTCTTGCCGGACGCCCCCGCCATGTAGATGTTGAGGCTCTGCGCCTGGTCGATCCACTTCTGCCGCCGCGCACCGGCCTCGACGACCCACGTTGCGTCGATTTCGAAGGCGGTCGCATAGAGCTCGCGCAGCGCGGGCGGAACGCGATCGATCTTGGCAAGCGAGCCGTCGAAGTACTTGAGGTCCGCCACCATCACGTCGTCCCATAGCGAAAGCGCCTTGAGATCCTTGACGAGCTGCTCGTTGACGACCGTGAATTCGCCCGACAGGTTCGACTTGACGTAGATGTTCTGGTAGTCGGGCTCGATCGACGCGGCAACCCCGATGATGTTCGAAATCGTCGCGGTCGGCGCAATAGCGATGCAGTTGGAATTGCGCATGCCGTGCGCGCCGATCCGTTCGCGCAGCGCATCCCAATCGAGGGTCGCCGATTCGTCGATGTCGACGTAACCGCCACGTTCATCGCGTAGCAGTTGCAGCGTGTCCTGCGGGAGGATGCCGCGGTCCCACAGGCTGCCGCGGTACGAAGCGTAGCGGCCGCGCTCTTCGGCAAGCTCGGTCGACGCCCAGTAGGCGTGATAGCAGACCGCCTCCATGGACGTGTCGGCGAACTCGAGCGCAGCCGCCGAACCGTACGGAATGCGCATCGCGTGCAGGCAGTCCTGGAATCCCATGATGCCGAGCCCGACGGGCCGATGCTTCAGGTTCGAGTTCCGGGCCTTCGCCACGGCGTAGTAGTTGATGTCGATCACGTTATCGAGCATGCGCATGGCGCTGGTGATCGTGCGCTTGAGCTTGGCGTGATCGAGTTCCTGGCGCCCGCTAACCTCGTGCATGTGCGCGAGCAAGTTCACCGAGCCCAGGTTGCACACGGCAATCTCGTTCTCGCTCGTGTTGAGCGTGATTTCCGTGCACAGGTTCGAGCTGTGGACGGTGCCGACATGCTGCTGCGGCGAGCGTACGTTGCACGCATCCTTGAACGTGATCCACGGATGGCCCGTTTCGAA
Source organism: Pseudomonadota bacterium (assembly GCA_046733075.1). Classification (GTDB taxonomy): domain Bacteria; phylum Pseudomonadota; class Gammaproteobacteria; order Burkholderiales; family Casimicrobiaceae; genus VBCG01. The sequence goes on from JBKPOL010000049.1 coordinate 6,139, forward strand.
CAGCATCGACAGCATCTTCCGCCATAACTGCATGGCCGGAATGCGCTTGAAGAGCCTGATCTCTCCCCGCGCGACCTTTTCTTCGTAACGCGCGTACGCTTCCTCGAACGCACGGCCCCACTTGTCGTGCAGATCGGGAACGTCGGACGGCGAGAACAGCGTCCATTCACCGCCTTCGACGACCCGCTTCATGAACAGGTCGGGGATCCAGTTCGCCGTGTTCATGTCATGCGTGCGCCGGCGGTCGTCACCCGTGTTCTTGCGAAGCTCGAGGAACTCCTCGATGTCGAGGTGCCACGTCTCGAGATACGTGCAGACGGCGCCCTTGCGCTTGCCGCCGTTATGCGCAAGCCCCGCGACCGTCATGTAGGACTCGTCGACGTCGACCTTGAGATCGACCACGAGCGGCTTCGGCGTGATCGAGTTCACCGCACGTACGCGGGAGAAGATCGTGCCGCCGAGCGTGATCCAGTTGCGCTTGCCGATCGGCTTGCAGCCTACGAGCGCCGCGATGTCCGGTACGGCAGGGATGCGCAGGTCATAGGCGCGCGTCGGCCGATGGAACGAGATCGTCGATCCGTCGGGCTGCGTCGCTTCATGCGTATGGTCGCGCTGTCGCACCTGCCCGCTGACCGGGACGCCGACGCGCAGGCATTGGTAGCGCAGTCCTTCGGCGAGCGGCAGCGACGCGGACGTGAAATAGATTTCCGCACCCCGCGACACGCCGCCGTCCGACTCCAGCAATCCCCGCACGAGGGCGAGCGTTTGCGGACGTGGCAGATGCGCGAGACGCGGCGCGATGCGCTTGCGATGCGATTCGTCGTAGAGATCGTCCCGCGTGAATGGAATGGTGTGAGGACCGGAGCCGACGACGCTGCCCGTCGTCGCATCGCGCACGACGCCGCGGTTTGCAGCCCACTGCACCTGCAGGTGCGTCTCGCCGCGGGACGTCTCGCGAAAATGCACGCCGCGCTGCTGCAGGTAATCGCGCACGAACGCGAGGTGCTCGTCGCGCGCGGGATTGCCGGACACGCCCCATTGCGCTCCGTCCTTGGACAGATGGCCGTCGCCGAGCAGAATGCCGTACAGGCGTGCATCGTCCTCGGTCAGACCTTCGACTGCATTCACTTCCGTCGGAATCGTGAGGCCGACGTAATCACCGACCTTGAGCTGACCCGCTTCGATCCATTGCGGACCGATCTTGCCGCGCGCAATCCAGTCGTGCGTGCGCTCGCTCGACTGCTCGAGCGGTACGCCGGTCAGCGCCCAGAACGGGTGCGCGTCGGTTACTTCGATCGGCGACAGCGAATGCTTGACGTCGACGGCAACCATTGGCTCATGCTGCTCGTAGACCAGGCGCTCGGTCACTTCCCGGTACACGCCGCTTTGTCCGAGCACGAGATCGCCCACCTGCACCTGGCGAATCGGCAGCACGCCGCGTCCCGTGTAGACGTGCGTGTCCGGCGCGAAGCACTGGTTGACGGCAACCGCGGTATCGTTGACGACCTTGAGGAACGGCACCACGCCCTGCGACTTGCCGTTCGTTCCCTTGATGTGCGAGCCCATTGCGCGGACGTTCGTCCAGTCGTTGCCGAGTCCACCAGCGAACTTCGACAGCAGTGCGTTCTCCTTGATCGCTTCGTAGATACCGTCGAGATCGTCCGAGACCGTCGTCAGGTAGCACGACGAAAGCTGTGAGCGGTGCGTGCCTGAATTGAAGAGCGTGGGCGTCGAGCTCATGAAGTCGAACGTCGACAGCACGTCGTAGAACTCCATCGCCCGCGCTTCACGGTCGATCTCGTTCAGCGCGAGGCCCATCGCCACGCGCATGAAGAAGCACTGCGGAAGCTCGAACCGCCGTCCGCCAACGTACTGGTCGATCAGGAAGTACCGGTCGTAAAGCGTTTGCAGGCCGAGATAGCCGAACTGCAGATCGCGCTCGGGCTTGAGCGCCGCGCCGAGCCGGTCGAGATCGAACTGCGCGAGCGCGTCGTTCAACAGACCGACCTTGATCCCGTGCTTGATGAACTGCGGAAAATACTCGGCGTACTTCGCCTGCATGTCCGCCTGCGTGGCCTCCTCGCCGAGCGCCTCGAAGCGCAGGGCGTCGAGCAGCAGGCGGGCGGTGACATAGGAATACGCGGGATCCTTCTCGATCAGTGTGCGGGCGGCGAGCACCACGCACTTGCGTACTTCCTCCATCGGCACGCCGTCATAGAGGTCCTTGAGCGTCGCCTTGAGGATGCGATTCGGTTCGGCGTCGGGCAAGCCGGCGCACGACTCCTTCACGAGTTCGGTCAGACGCTCGAAATCGAGCGGCTTGCGCACGCCATGGTCGATGACGTGCAGTGTCGTGTCCTCGGCAGCCGGCGCCCTCTGCTGCTTTTCCTGTGCACGTTCCTGCGCGCGCTTCTCGCGATAGAGGACGTACGCGCGCGCAACCTCGTGCTCGCCGCCGCGCATCAACGCGAGCTCCACCTGGTCCTGAATTTCCTCGATATGGATCGCGCCGCCGTCGGGCTTGCGCTTCATCAGCGCCGCCACGACCGCCTCGGTGAGGCGAGTCACTTCGTCGCGCACGCGTGCCGAGCTTGCGCCCTGGCCGCCATTGACCGCGAGGAACGCCTTCGTCATGGCGATCGTGATTTTCGCGGGCTCGAACGCGACGACGGCTCCGTTGCGCCGGATCACCTTGAACTGCGCCAGACGGGGATCGGCACTCGTGGCCACGGCACTTCCAGGTTCTCCCACGATCAGATCTCGCGGCGGCGTTGGGATGGGAGAACTGGAAGTGGTGGCGATGCGCATGAGGTCTCCTGACTGGTACCTTGCTGTGGCCTTGTCGGTTGCCGCTTGAAGCGACGCTTTTTTACGGGGTAAGGCACGGCAATCGCTGCGCGAATCTCCGGGCAACTGCCCGCGAAACCGGCGCCGGATCCCCGTGACCGCACGCCGCCGGGCGCCATTGAGGCGCCGAATATGACCGTCCCGTTAAATCTACTATATGTTGTGTTGGCGTCCGTTTTCAACACCAAGCATAGTGTCTCAGCAACCGCCGTGCAAGCCTTTTTTAGTCCACAGCGCGCGAGTCAAAAAGAGGCCAGAAAACAGCGTGCTAACCGTGATTCGCTAAACGATCACCCGCGGGTGCACCGGGTATCCACTGCTTTGTCCACAGCGTTGATTCTGCTTCGCGGAACCGACAAACGGAGCGTGCCGCGTTGCAGTTTTACGACACTGTCATTATGCCCGTATCGGTAGACTGAACAGCGCCCGACCGGCGATTGCCACGATCCGGTCGCCGGCTGACGGCGACACGTCCGCCAGGCCTGTGAAGCGGCCCAAGGCGGGCAGGATCGCCCGCCGCATTCCAAGCACGAAGCACGGAAGACGCGCGGAT
>JBKPOL010000050.1:0-4381 GCA_046733075.1 Pseudomonadota bacterium
GCCATGCACGAGATGGCGATTGCTGCAGCAACTTCGTGACGCATGAAACACTCCCCGGACGATTAACGTTGTTCCGCCCGCAGCCTTGCGAGCGAAGTGTCACGTCACTATGCGGGAGCCGCTTCGCAAATCGCAAGCGCGTGTATCGGCTCGTAGCTCATGCGCGCGTTGTGCACGACATTTCGTGCAACGACGCATTGATCACGCACTCTATTGCTCGATTCGCCTCGAGACGCGACTGCGGTAAGGACGCAGCTGCTGCGCCAGCCGTCTTTTATCGCCGATCGGGGTGCGCGCCAACCGCTTGCTGCCTAATCGCATCCAGTGATGCGTTCATCGTCAGCGCCTGCGGATCGACCTTAAGGTGAAGCAGAGCGGGCACGCCCGACGCCAGCCCACGCTCGAACGCCGGCACGAAGTGGTCGGTCGCCTCGACCGTCTCGCCGTGCGCACCGTACGCGCGTGCGAGCGCCGCAAAGTCGGGGTTGCGCAAGTCGGTGCCCGACACGCGTCCCGGATAGTGGCGCTCCTGATGCATCCTGATCGTTCCGTACATGCCGTTGTCGATGACGATGAAGGCTATCGCGAGCCCGTACTGCACGGCCGTTGCGAGCTCTTGCCCATTCATTTGGAAATCGCCGTCTCCGCTCCACGAAACGACAACGCGGCCCGGATGAACGAGCTTGGCGGCAACGGCCGAAGGAACGCCGTATCCCATCGAGCCGGAATAAGGCGCGAGCTGTGTACGTCCACCGCCGTATCGATACAGCCGGTTAACCCAGGTTGCGAAATTACCCGCACCATTCGTGAGAATCGCATCTTGTGGCAGGCGATGGTCGAGCCATCGCACGATTTGCCACAAATCCACAGGGCCCGGTACCGGCTTCGGCGCTCGCCACGCCTCGTATTCAGCGTTCGCATTGCGATGCCGCGTTGCGTCAGCCGAGCTTGACGCAGCACCGTCGATCGTCGAAAGAAAGGCGCCCGGCGTCGCGGCTATCGCCAGGTCGGGTTGATAAACGCGGCCGAGCTCTTCTGCACCGGGATGCACGTGAATGACGGCCTGTCGGGGCACCGGCACGTCGAGCAGCGTGTAGCCGGACGTCGTCATTTCCCCAAGGCGCTCGCCGATGACGAGGAGCACATCGGCGTCGCGCACTCGCGCGGCCAGTTTCGGATTGATGCCGATCCCGACATCACCCGCGTAGTTAGGATGCCGGTTATCGAACAGATCCTGATGGCGGAACGCGCACGCGACTGGCAGGCCAGCAGCTTCGGCGAAGTTCCGCAGCGCCTCGCGTGCATCGCCATTCCAACGCGACCCGCCAACGATGACGAGCGGATTGCGTGCAGCCCGCAAATGCGCTTGGACCGCGGTGACGTCGTCACGTGAAGGTGCGGCCGCGATTGCATCGACATACGGCGCATCAGCGACGTCGACGCGCGCCGTCAGCGTGTCTTCCGGAAGCGCAAGCACGACCGGGCCGGGTCGACCCGACATCGAGATCCGATAAGCGTGCGCGGTGTACTCGGGAATGCGATCCGCTCGATCGATCTGCGCCGCCCATTTCGCGACGCTGCCGTACATTCGCCGGTAGTCGATCTCCTGGAAGGCTTCGCGGTCAACGGCATCCGATCCCACCTGGCCCACGAACACGATCATCGGCGTGGAGTCCTGCGCAGCCGTGTGTATGCCGACCGCTGCATTCGACGCCCCCGGTCCGCGCGTCACGAAGACGATGCCAGGGCGACCGGTCAGCTTGCCGTAGGCCTCGCCCATGTACGCGGCGCCACCTTCCTGCCGGCAAATGATGTAAGGCAGCCGGTCGCGCACGTCGTACAGCGCATCGAGCACCGCGAGATAACTTTCGCCCGGCACGCCGAAAACGTGCGTGGCGCGCTGTGCGACCAGGTTTGCGACGAGTATCTCGCCGCCGGTACGTGTTGGCATCTATGAGCGCTGATGAACGACCTGCGCAGATTCTACGCGGCTGCGAAGACAACCGTTCGCGCTTGCCCCGCACGGGTTCTGCGCGACTGGCGCACTTGCCGGCCCTATAATCCGGGCGTTTTGCCGCCGACGCCAGGAGCGTCATGCCGTACGAATCGAATCTGAACGACGCGCTGCTGTTTGCCACGGTGTCGCTCGGGCTGGTGGTGCTGGCACTGCTCGCACGATCGCCCGCGCGGCACACGATGCTCGGCATGCTGACGGTGACCGCCGTCGGCGTAATCGGGCTTTGGCTCTACGCGCGCTACGGCGCGGCGATCCGCTCGTCCACTGCCTCGCTGCTCGTGCGCGAGGCGGGGCTGGCGGTCATTGCGTTCGGCGTGCTCCAGATCTTCGTCCTGTTCGTGTTCCAGGCGTTGCTCGCGCACCGCCGCATTCCACGCATCCTGAACGAGTTCGTCGTCGCGCTGGGGCTCATCGCATACTCGATCTACCGCCTCGACGCGGTCGGAGTGAACCTCGCAAGCCTCATCACCACGTCCGCGGTGGTCACCGGCGCGCTCGCGTTTTCCGCGCAAGAGACGCTCGGGAATTTGTGGGGCGGCATCGCGATTCAGCTCGAGAAGACCTGTCGCATTGGGGACTGGGTGCGCATCGATTCAGTGACCGGGCAGGTCGTCAGCATCCGCTGGCGCTACATGGCGATCGCGACCATCACGAACGAGACGATCGTCATTCCGAACTCCACCGTCATGAAGAACCGAATTACCGTCGTGGCGCGTCGCGGTGAAGAACGTACGGCGTGGCGTCGGCACGTGCCGTTCGAGGTGGAGTTCGAGTACCCGCCCGCACGCGTTATCGCGCAGGTCGAGAAGGAGCTTGCGCACGCAGACATTCCGTTCGTCGCACAACAGCCGCCGCCCGTGGTCGCGTGCGTTGCGTTCAAGGACAGCGGCATCGAATACGCCGTCTCATACGACCTCACCGAAGCCGGCGAGTACTGGCTTACCGATTCACGCATCCGTGCCCATGTCTACGCGGCGCTGATGCGGCAGGGCTTCGTAATCTCGTTTCCGCGGCGAATCGTCGAAGTACGCCGCGACGAGCGGCCGGGCAGGGTGCGGCGCGAGCTCGCCAACCGCCACATGACGCTCGCGGCGATGGACTTGTTCGCCTCGCTCACGGATGCCGAACGCGAGGCCCTCGCCCGCGAGCTGACCACATCGCTCTATGTGTCGGGTGAACGTATCTTCGAGGCGGGCGAACCGGCCGATTCGCTGTACCTGCTGACCCAGGGCCGCGTGGAGATCATCCGCGAGCGCGCAAAGGTACCGCCGATCAAGCTTGCAACGCTGGAAGCCCCGGCCTATTTCGGCGAAATGGGCCTGCTGCTTGGCCAGCCGAGAATCGCCACGGTCGTTGCCAAGGGCGATACACTTTGCTATCGGCTCGACAAGCGTGGATTCGATGCAATCATTCGGGCGCGACCCGAGCTTGTCGAGACGCTCGCAAAGATCCTCACGGAGCGGCAGGCCGAAAACGACGCAACGCTCCAGGCACTCGATGAAACGGCGCGCGCGGAGCACAAGGTTGGCCGCACGCGAGAGCTGATGCGCAAGATCCAGCACTTCTTCGGTATCGCGCGTTCCAGCACGCAGATCGATCACCGCGGTGGCATCACCGTCCCGCCACAATCTCCTCGCGCTTGAGCAGGAAGACGGTTTCCTCCGAGGAGGGCGTCGTTAGCCACACGAACGGCATGCGCGGAAATGCCGCTTCGAGCGCCTCGCGGTTGTGGCCGATCTCGACGATCAGCAACGCCTCGTCCTGCATGAAATGCGGCGCCTTGCGCAGGATCCTGCGCACCGCATCCAGGCCGTCATCGCCGCCGGCGAGGGCGACGGCCGGCTCGTGGCGATACTCGCGCGGCAGCTCTTCCATTGCCACCGTCGTGACATACGGGGGATTGCTGATGACCAGGTCGTAGGATTTCGCCGGAACATTGTCGAACAAGTCGGAGCGGATCAGATTGATGCGCCCGGCGAGGCCATAGTCGCTGACGTTTCGCTGCGCGACCGCAAGTGCGTCGGCGCTTACGTCGACCGCGTCGATGTCCGCTTCCTCGAAGGAGTGAGCGAGGAGCACGGCGAGGCACCCCGAGCCCGTGCAGAGATCGATCGCCGACTTGATCTTCGATCGATCGTGAACATACGGATCGAGGCCATCGGGGAGCAGTTCGGCGATGAACGAGCGCGGAATGAGGACGCGCTCGTCCACATAGAACCGGAAACTGCCGAGCCACGCTTCGCGCGTCAGATAAGCTGCCGGAACGCGCTCGTCGACGCGGCGATTGAGCAACGCCGCGATTTCGCTCCGCTCGCCGGCGGTGATCCGCGCGTCCAGGAAGGGATCGAGCCGATCGAGCGGCAG
>JBKPOL010000051.1:0-6616 GCA_046733075.1 Pseudomonadota bacterium
CAATCGGCCCACCAGTGCATCCGGTTGATACGCCGACTTGATGCCCGCGAACACCGTGCGCGGTGTTCCTTCGCCGATGTCGAGCGTGAGCTTGACGAGCTTGTCCGCGCCCTCGACGGCTTCTGCACCGACGATGCGCGCAATGCGCAGATCGATCTTGCCGAATTGATCGATGGAGATTTGTTCAGAGGCTTCGGACGTAGCCGGTGTGGAGGGCGCGCGCGATTCCCGACCGCTGGCGGCATCAGAGGACTTCGACTTTCCGCCGCTGCCGCCCGAATCCTTGCCTGATGCCGATTCTTCCTTTGTGCCGGCGGCGCCGCCGTCGACGGCCGCGATACCAAGCAGTGCGTCGATCTGCTTCGGATCGATGCGCGTCATCAGATGTTTGTACGGATTGACCCGCGTCGCCGGTTCCCACGCATCGCTCCAGATGAAATCGCGCGGAAGGCCGAAGAGCTCGCGCGCGACGCGGGAGGCAACGCCCGGCAACACCGGCGCCAGAATCACCGACAGGAGCTTGAAGCCCTGCAGCGCCTGCGAACACACCGTCTGCAGCTGCGCGCGTCGGGCAGGATCTTTCGCGAGGAGCCACGGCTGCGCGGCGTCGAACGCTTCGTTGATGCGATCGGCGATCCGCATCGCATCGCGCAGCACCTTGCCGAATTCCCGTGCGTCGTAGTTCGCGCGCGCCGCCTCGGCCTCGAGCTCGGCGGTTGCGACTCGGCGCTTTCGCTCCTCCTCGGTCTCATCGGGTGTCGCCAGTGCGCCATCGAAGTGTCGGGTGACGAAGCTCGCAGCCCGGCTCGCGATGTTCACGTACTTGCCGATCAGGTCGCTGTTCGCCCGGGCGACGAAATCGTCGGGACCGAAATCGAGGTCCTCGACGTGCGCGTTCAGTTTCGCAGCGATGTAGTAGCGCAGCCACTCGGGATCGAGCCCGAGCTCGATGTAGCGCTGGGGCGAGATCCCCGTGCCGCGGGACTTGGACATCTTCTCGCCGCCGGACACGATCAGGAAACCGTGAACGAAAACGTTCGTCGGCGTCTTGCGCCCGGAAAAATGGAGCATCGCCGGCCAGAACAGCGTGTGGAAGTAGACGATGTCCTTGCCGATGAAGTGATATTGCTCGACGGCGGGGTCCGAGATGAAGGCATCGAACGTCCGCGGCTCGCCAAGCGCGCGCGCGGCGCCCGAGTCGAAGTGCTTCTTCAATGCCGCGAGATAACCGATCGGCGCATCCAGCCAGACGTAGAAATAGCGCTTCGGCGTATCCTCCGGCTGATCGGGGACCTCGATACCGAAGTACGGTGCATCGCGGGAGATATCCCAGTCGGCGAGCAGCTTGCCATCATCGCCCAGCCACTCCTGCACTTTGTTGAAGACTTCCGGCTGCAGCGATTGACCGGGTGCAGGCGCGGCCGTCCATTGCTTCAGGTACGCGACGACCTCGGGAGCGGACAGCCGGAAGAACAGGTGCTCCGATTCGCGCATCTCAGGTCGCGCCCCGGTCAGTGTCGAATACGGCTCGATCAGGTCGGTTGGCGTGTACGTGGACCCGCAGACTTCGCATACGTCGCCGTACTGGTCCTTCGCACCGCACTTCGGACACGTCCCCTTGATGTAGCGATCCGGAAGGAACATGCCCTTGATCGGATCGTAGAACTGGGCGATCGTCCGCGTCGAAATCAGCCCGCGTTCTCTCAGCGCGCGGTAGATCGCCTGTGCAAGCTCGACGTTTTCGGGCGAGTGCGTCGTGTGCGTGGTGTCGAAGCTGATCCGGTAACGCTCCCAGTCCCGGCGGTGCGACTCTCCGACGCGGGCGATCAGCGCCTCCGGGGTGACGCCCTCGCTCTCGGCCTTCAGCATGATGGGAGCGCCGTGGGTATCGTCGGCACAGACGAAATGGACGGAGTTGCCTTGCATCCGCTGGAATCGCACCCAGATGTCAGCCTGGATGTATTCCATGATGTGGCCGATATGGAACGGTCCGTTCGCGTAGGGCAGCGCCGTCGTGACGAAAAGCTTGCGGGCCGGAGATGCGGGCATTCGAGGGTGCTGGAGTTGGTGCGCGGAAGGACCGCGAATTTTAGCAAACGCCCCTCTGCCGCCTCGAAGCGAACGCCCGATCGGCTAGAATGAACGTTTGCTGCGCCGGCGCGAAGTCATGTGTGCGCTGGCGCAGGACCCGAGGAACTCCATGGCTGTCACCGAACACGACGTCGAGCAGTGTCTGCGCGGCGTCACCGACCCCAACACCGGTCGCGATTTCGTCGCGACCAAATCCGTGAAGAAGATTCGCGTCGACGGGAACGACGTCAACGTCGACGTCCAGCTCGGCTATCCGGCGAAAAGCCAGCACGAGACGCTGAAGCGCCTGCTGCACGACGCCATTGCCGCGATTCCCGGCGTATCGCGCGTCAACGTCAATCTGACGCAGAAGACGACGACGCACGCGGTGCAGCGCGGCGTCAAGCTCATTCCAGGCGTCAAGAATATCGTCGCCGTGGCGAGCGGCAAGGGCGGTGTAGGGAAATCGACTACCGCGGCGAATCTTGCGCTGGCCCTCGCCTCCGAAGGCGCGACCGTCGGCGTGCTCGACGCGGACATCTACGGTCCATCGCAACCGATGATGCTCGGGCTCGCCGGCCGACCCGAGTCCACCGATGGCAAGACACTCGAGCCGCTTGAGTCATACGGCGTGCAGGCGATGTCGATCGGTTTCATGATCGACACCGATACCCCGATGGTATGGCGGGGACCGATGGTGACGCAGGCGCTCGAGCAGCTGCTGAAGGACACCAACTGGCGCGACCTCGATTACCTGATCGTCGACATGCCGCCCGGCACCGGGGACATTCAGCTCACGCTCGCGCAAAAGGTGCCGGTCACCGGCGCGGTCATCGTGACGACGCCGCAGGACATTGCGCTGATCGATGCGCGCAAGGGGCTCAAGATGTTCGAGAAGGTCGGCGTGCCGATCGTCGGCATCGTCGAGAACATGTCGATCCACATCTGCTCCAACTGCGGGCATGCCGAGCACATCTTCGGCGAAGGCGGTGCGGCGCGGATGTGCCGCGACTACAACGTGCCCTTCCTCGGCAGTCTCCCGCTCGACATTCGCATTCGGGAGCAGGCGGACTCCGGCCGTCCTTCGGTCATCGCGGATCCGGACGGCGCTGCGGCAACCGCTTACAAGGCGATTGCCCGCAAGGTGGCGATCTTCGTCGCGCAGAAGGCGGAAGACTTCTCCACGAAGTTCCCGAATATCGTCGTCCAGAATACGTAGCGGCGCCGCACGCTGGTCCGTGGGCCAGGCGCGCAGGCGAGAAACGCGCGTGGCCCTAACGCGGGCGCGTCGCAAGGTGCGCGTGGAGACGCGTCAGCATCCACGCGACGATTCCCGCGCCCATGACGAGCAGCGAAACGCGTATTGCATTGCGACTGGCGGCATACGCGATGCTCGACCACGTGAGCCAGGCGCACGCAGCGCAGAACACGATCGGCGTCAACGGATAGAGCGGCACTCGAAAGGGTCGCTCCGCCCGTCCGTCCTTCGCGCGCAGCACGAAGAGCGAAACGCCCACGAGCAGCAGAAATGCCCAGAACACCGGCGCGGTGAATTCCACCATCGCTTCGAACCCATCGTGCTGCAGCGCGCCGAAGAGCACGAGCGCAAGGGCTATTGCGCCCTGGACGACGAAGGATGTGACCGGCGCTGCTCGCCGCGCATGCCAGCCACCCATGAAGCGCAGCGCCGGCCAGTCGTGGCCCATCGCGTAATTGGTACGCGCGCCGACGATCATCGTTGCGTTGATCGACGTGAGCGCGGAAACCGCCACGGCGAGCGCAATCAGCTGCGTGCCCACTGCCCCGAATGCGCGTGCCATGACGTCGGCACCAGGTGCCTTGCTGTCCGCCAGTGCCGCGAGCCCCAGCGCATGCAAGAGCGCCAGATTGACGGCCAGATAAGCGGCCGTGATGATCGCGAGGCTCGCGAGCAGCACGGGCATGATCGCCCGCTTGCCGCCCCGCAGCTCGGCCGACAAGTACGCCGCCTCGTTCCAGCCGCCGTAGGTAAGGAGCACGAACACCATCGAAAGGCCGAAGAGCCCGGGCGCGGGCGTGCTTGAAAACGGCAGCGCGGGCGATGGACCGATGCTTTGCGGCAATAGCATGCTCGCAACCACGACCGCGCAGAGGCCGCCGACCTCCACGATCGTCAACCAGTTCTGCGTGCGCGCCGACGCATGCAGCCCGACGATGTTGACCACGGTGAGCGCCGCGACGATCAGCGCGGCCCAGATCGCGGTCGAGCCGTTGCCGAGTGGAAAGACGGTCGACACGTAGTCGCCGAAGACGAAGGCGAGCAGCGCAATCGCCCCGGTATTGATCACGGTCGCACGTGCCCACGCATAGAGGAAGCTGATGTCCCGGCCGTATGCACGCGTAAGGAAGTGATAATCGCCGCCCGCGTGCCGGTAGGCGCACGCGAGTTCGGCGTAGCAGAGCGCACCGGCAAGCGACACGAGCGCGCCGACGAGCCACGCGACGATCGCCCAGCCGCTGTCGCCAGTGGTGCCGGCGACGAGCGAGGGCGTCTTGAAGATCCCCGCGCCGATGACGATGCCGACGATGATCGCGATCGCATCGCGCCATCGCAGGCGCGGCTCCGGTGCGCCGCCGCCGATGCTCACCCGGGCATCAACGGCGTCACCCCGCCTGGCGGAAGCAGTCAGCGACGCGTCCCGGTGATGACGATGTTTCCGGGCGGTCGCCCGCCGAGCGTGCCCTTGAACTGCGCTCCGTTCACGACGACGTGTGCTGCGCGCAGCACCCCCTCGGCATCGTTGTACCCAAACGTCAGCGTATCGCCGCGCAGCGCCGCGCCAAGGATGGGCTGCGTTTTGCCGTCCATCGTCAACGTGCCCCCGATCCGTTGGTACCGCTGGACGAACGTGACGGTCCCCTCGGTGCCGAAGCCCTCCTCCTTGAAGGCCCAGGTCCCTTGCACGTCGGCCGGTACGTACCACAGATACCCGTCGCGGGCTTCCACCGAAAGCAGCTCGTCGGGCTCCCAGTCGCCCATGTTGAACGCATGCGACGCGACGCGCGTGCCCGGCTTCATTTTCAGGATGATCGGGCGCAGCTTCAGGTTGAGATCGGGGAGCAGGTACATCGTCACGACGGTGGCGTCAGTGAAGTTTTCCTTGAAGATGTCGCCGGTGATGATCCGCACCTGCTGCTCGACGCCCGCACGGCGCGCGTTGCGGCGCGCGAGCTCGGCCATGTCCGCGTCGTATTCGATACCGACGGCGCGCGCATTGAATTCCTTCGCGGCGGCGATCGCAATGCGTCCGTCCCCGGCGCCGAGGTCGTAGACGAGGTCGTCCTTGGTGACCTTCGCGGCCCGGAGAAGGGCGGTGATGAGCGCAGGCGGCGTCGGGATCCAGATGACGTCCTTGCCCGCCTGGCCCATCGACGGCTTGTAGATCTCGTCGCCGTACTCGAGCGTGCTCTGTGCATTGGTGGCAAGCGCCGTGAGCGCGAGCGCGACGGCGAGTGCAAATCGGAACATCGTCACCTCCGGGGATCTACTGCCGAAAATGCTTGCTCAGCGCAATGCCCTGACCTTGATATGAATTCGCGACGGTTCCGTAGAGTTTCGTCGGACGTTCGGTCAGGCGCTCGTATGTCAGCCGGCCGACGATCTGGTCATCTTCGATCAGGAACGGCACCTCGAACGACCTGACCTCGAGGACCGCCCTCGAGCCCGCGCCATCCTTCTGGTTGAAACCGAAGCCCGGATCGAAGAACCCCGCGTAGTGCACGCGAAACTCGCCGACCAGCGTGTCGTACGCAATCATCTCAGCGGCATGCGTATCCGGAACCTTGACCGGTTCACGCGAAGCCAAGATGTAGAAGTCCTCGGGGTCCAGCACGAGACCGCCGCGCGGTGGCGCATAGACCGGATCCCAGAAGTCGGCGACGTCGTATTGGCGTACGCGATCGATGTCGATCAGACCCGCGTGATTCTTCGCTCTGTAGCCGATCAGGCCGCCCGTCGTGCGGCCCGATACGTCGACGTGAACCGGCACGCCATTGTTGATGTCGTCCTCGGTCAGCGCACCGACCAGACTGTGCGCGCGCTGCAACGCTCGCATCTGCGGGTCGGTCACCGGAGGAGTACCGCGGCGGATTCGCAGCTGGCTCAGTCGCGAGCCCTTCCGCACGAGGACGCTGAAGGTTCTCGGTGACACCTCGGCGTACAACGGGCCGCGGTATTGCTCGGGAACCCGGTCGAACTGCGTTCCGTTGTCGGTGATGAGTCGTGTGAATATGTCGAGGCGGCCGGTCGAGCTCTTCGGATTGCCCACCGCGGACATTCGATACTTGAGCGCGAGCGTCTCGAGCAGGGGCACGATATAGACGCAACCTCGCTCGAGGACACCCCCGTTGCTCATGTCCATCCGGTGCATCGCAAGCGCGTCGAGCTTATCCTGAACGGTCGCCTGCGGTCCTGGCAGGAAGCTCGCGCGGACCCGATACGCTGTCGGCCCGAGGCGCAGGTCGAGGCTCGCCGGCTGAAACTGGTCGTCCTGAATGGGTTCGAGAC
>JBKPOL010000052.1:0-9567 GCA_046733075.1 Pseudomonadota bacterium
GATCTGAACCCGATCACCGTGTTCCGCGATCGGACGCATCCGCAGCGGCGTGAGATCGAGGAATGTCCGGTCGGCGCCGTGCTCGTCATCGACAGCCGCAAGGACGCGCGGGCGGCGTCCGCCGGATCGATCCTCGTCACGCGCCTGATGAAGCGCGGCGTCGCCGGTGTCGTCACCGATGGCGGCTTTCGGGATTCGCCGGAGATCGCCAAGCTTCCGTTCCCGGCCTATCACCATCGGCCCGCGGCCCCAACAAATTTGACGATTCATCAGGCGCTCGACATCAACGTGCCGATCGGCTGCGGCGATGCCCCCGTGTTTCCCGGCGATGTGGTCGTCGGTGACGCCGAGGGCGTCGTCATCGTCCCGCGTCATCTCGCCGACGAGATCGCCGACGAGGCGATCGAGATGACCGCGTTCGAGGACTTCGTCGCCGAAGAGGTCATGAAGGGCCGCTCGATACTCGGCCTCTATCCGGCCACCGACGAGCAGACGACGCGCGACTTCGCCGCATGGCGCGCGGCGCGCCGTCGCTAACGCCCTTGATGGGCACCTGAAGCCACCCGATCGCGTTCCTTCCCTGGCGTTAACAGGCCCTGGAGGCAGTCGAAGGTACGTAACCCAAACGAGGACATCCGCATCATGAAGCCAGCAGCGAATTACATCGCCGGCGAGTGGCTCGCATCGTCACAGGTCGCCGAAGACATCAATCCTTCCAACACGGCCGACGTGGTCGGCCTGTTCGGCCGCGCGGATGCGAAGGCGACGGAACAGGCGATCGCCGCCGCCAAACAGGCGTTCCCCGCGTGGTCGCGCGGCTCCATCCAGCAACGGCACGACACGCTGAAGCGCATTGGCGACGAGATCCTTGCGCGCAAGGACGAGCTCGGACGGCTGCTTGCGCGCGAGGAGGGCAAGACGCTGGCGGAAGGCGTCGGTGAAACGGTGCGCGCCGGGCAGATCTTCCTGTTCTTCGCCGGCGAGTGCGTGCGCCTCGCGGGCGAGAAGATCGCGTCGGTGCGGCCCGGCATCGACATCGAGGTCACGCGCGAGCCGCTCGGCGTCGTCGGCCTGATCACGCCCTGGAACTTCCCGATCGCGATTCCCGCGTGGAAGATCGCGCCGGCGCTCGCCTACGGTAACTGCGTCGTGTTCAAGCCGGCCGATCTGGTGCCGGCGACCGCGCATGCGCTGTCGCAGATCATCGCCGGTTCCGGCATTCCGTCCGGCGTGTTCAACCTCGTCATGGGTCGCGGCTCGGTCGTCGGCGAGACGCTGATTTCGCATGCGGACGTTGCGGCGATTTCCTTCACCGGTTCCGTTGCGACGGGCCGCACGATCGCCGCTGCCTGCGCCGCCGGCATGAAGAAATTCCAGCTTGAGATGGGCGGCAAGAATCCGCTCGTCGTGCTCGATGATGCCGACCTCAGCGTGGCTGTGGAATGCGCGGCCAACGGCGCATTCTTTGCGACCGGCCAGCGGTGCACGGCTTCGTCGCGGCTCATCGTCACCGAAGGCATTCACGATCGCTTCGTCTCGGCGCTGACGGAACGGATGAAAGCGCTCGTCGTCGACGACGCGCTCAAGCCCGGAACGCACATCGGTCCCGCCGTCGACCAGATCCAGCTCGAACAGGACTTGCGCTACGTGGAGATCGGCAAGGAGGAGGGCGCGCGCGTCGTCGCGGGGGGCGACCGGCTGTCGCGGGATGCGCCCGGTTTCTATGTCGCGCCGACGCTCTTCGCCGACGTTCGCAACGACATGCGGATCGCGCGCGAGGAGATCTTTGGGCCCGTTGCGGCGGTCATTCGCGTCCGCGACTACGAGGCGGCGGTTGCGACGGCAAACGACACGGCGTTCGGACTGGTCGCCGGCATCTGCACGACGAGCCTCAAGCACGCGACGCATTTCAAGCGCAACGCGGAAGCGGGCATGGTGATGGTGAATCTGGCCACGGCCGGCGTCGATTACCACGTGCCGTTCGGCGGCCGCAAGGCTTCGAGCTACGGGCCGCGCGAACAGGGACGCTACGCCGCCGAGTTCTACACGACGGTCAAGACGGCATACACGCAGGCGTAAGCCGCGTCCGATGTCGACGCCGGATGTTCTCGAGCGGGCTCGCGAGCGCATCCGCGGACGCGATCTTCGCGTCGTCTTTCCCGAAGGCTCGGATCCGCGCGTCGTTGCGGCCGCCCGGCGTCTGCAACAGGAGCGACTCGCCTCGCCGATCGTCCTCGACGACGCGCCCGATCCGGCGCGGGTTGCGCGATACGCCGCGCTCTACACTTCAGGACGACCAAGTGCCAACGCCGCCGTGGCGCGACGCGTCGCGGCGAAACCGCTCTTCCATGCCGGCTTGATGGTGAAGGCGGGGGACGCGGAGGCCCTGCTCGCCGGGGCTGCGAATCCCACGGCGCGAATCATCGAAGCCGCGATGATGACGATCGGACTTGCGCAAGGGATCGGCACGCCATCGAGTTTCTTCATCATGGCGCTGCCTGCACGAACGCTGCTCTACGCCGATTGCGCGGTCAATGCCGATCCGGATGCGGCACAACTCGCTGACATCGCCCTGGCGTCGGCCGAGAGCTACCGGCGCGTCGTCGGCGACGAGCCGCGCGTCGCATTGCTGTCGTTCTCGACGCATGGCAGCGCGAAGCATCCGCATGTCGACAAGGTCAAGGTGGCGCTCGGCATCGTCCGCGCACGCGCGCCGGCGCTTGCGATCGACGGAGAGTTGCAGGCGGACGCGGCGCTCGTTCCCGACGTTGCCGCAAGAAAGGTGAAAGGAGAAAGCCACGTAGCGGGACGTGCGAACGTCCTCGTGTTCCCGACGCTCGATGCCGGAAACATCGCTTACAAGCTCACGCAATACCTCGCCGGCGCGCAAGCGATCGGCCCCGTGTTGCAGGGCTTCGCGCAGCCGGTCAGCGACCTGTCGCGCGGCGCGAGCGTCGACGACATCGTTGCAACGGCAACGATCCTGCTCGCTCAGTGCTGACCCGACACTTCTTCGAGCGCCGCTCCGCGCGCCGAGTGAACATGCCGATTCCCGAGAACTCTAGCGCGCGTCGATCGGCGCGTACTCGCGCGGCTCGGGCCCGTTGTACAGCGTGAGCGGACGGATGAGGATGTTGTTCTCCATCTGCTCCAGCACTTGCACGGTCCACCCGGGGACGCGTCCCGCCGCGAAGATCGGCACGAACAGGTCTTCGGCGATGCCGTTCAGGAAGTACACGACGCCCGCGTAGAAATCCACGTTCACGTTGACGCCGTGCCGTGCGTACGGCTTCATCGCATCGACGAGTGCCGCGAGGATCTGGTACCACTTCGGCTCGCCGAGCGCGCGCGACAGCTGTTCGACGCCCGCTCGCATGTGGCGTGCGCGCGGGTCCTCCGCGCGGTACACGCGGTGACCGAATCCCATCACCGCTTCCTTGTTGGCACGTTTGCGCTTGACGTAGTCGGCAGCGGCCGCCGGGTCGCTGATCTCCTGGGCCATGCGCATGACGTTCTCGGCCGCGCCGCCATGCGCGGGACCGGAGAGCGCAGCGATTGCGGCCGTCATGGCCGCGTGCAGATTCGCCTCGGTGCCTGCGACGACGCGTGCCGTGAACGCGGATGCGTTGGAGCCATGCTCCGCGTGCAGGATCATGTCGATGTCCATCAGTCGCGCGGCGTCGGCGTTCGGCGTCGTTCCCTTCAGCATGTACAGGAAATTGGCGGCGTGACCAAGCTTGGGATCGGGCGAGACCGGCTCCCGACCGCAGCGGATGTGCTCGTGCGCAGCGATGATCATCGGAACCTGCGACGTGAGCCGAACGCCTTTGCGCAGGGTCGCATCGGGCGAGTTGTCGGCGACCGTCGCATCGAAGGCGGCGAGTGCAGACACGGCCGTGCGCAGCACGTCCATCGGATGCGCGTCCTTGACGACGCGGATGATGTCGTAGAGCGCCGGCGGCAGCATGCGGGCGGCCTTCAACTCCGCTTCGAAGCGCGCGAGTACGTCGCGCGACGGCAGGTCGCCGTGCAGCAGCAGGTAGCAGGTCTCCTCGAACGTCGAGCGTTCGGCGAGGTCGTGGATCGAGTAGCCGCGGTAGCGAAGTTCCCCGGCACGGCCGTCGATGAAACAGACCCGCGACCGGTCGAAGTACACGCCCTTGAGACCCCGGTGGATTTCCGTCCTGTCCGTCATTTGCGTCGTCACCTGATGTTCGTCACCCGTGCGAGCTTATCCGAACCAGCCGAGGAAGCCGCGCGGGTCCTTCGCGAATGCCACTGACACGATGTATCCGAACGTGACCATCGCGCCAATCCATGCGATTGCGCGAACGCCCTTGGTGGACCCGAGGCGCAACGCCACCAGGCCGAGCGCGATGTAGAGGAGGAGCGCGGCGATTTTCGCGGTGATCCACGGCGCGTTCGCCGGTGACAGTCGAGCGAGCCACGCGAGCCACAGCGCCGAGACGATGAGCACCGTATCGACGACGTGCGGAAGCGTTCGCGCGGGGCGGCGGCGAATCCACCCGGAACCGCGGAGCATGCCAAGGCCCCGCGCGAAAAAGCCCGTGAAGGACAGCGCGGCGGCCGACTCATGAATCGCTTTCAACAGACTGTAGTCCATCGCGTCCTTTTGTCTCGGCGAATCGTTGCGGGCCGTGGCATCCTTGCGCAGATGGCGCCTTTGGCGTCCGGCGATCGAGCGGGTTCGACGCAGGTTTCCGCAACACTGACAGGAGAACAGCATGCAGCAACTCGAGCTTGCGGGATACGAGGCGCGACACTTCGGCTACGCGGCGCGCGGCAACGTCGCGACGATCACGCTGAACCGGCCGGACAGGAAGAACCCGCTGACGTTCGATGCGTACGCCGAGTTGGGCGCGCTCTTCCGCAAGCTCACACACGCCAGCGACATCAAGGCCGTCGTTTTCACGGGCGAGGGCGGAAACTTCTGTTCGGGCGGCGATGTGCACGAGATCATCGGTCCGCTGGTCGCAATGGACATGCCGCAACTCCTGCGCTTTACCCGGATGACCGGGGAACTCGTCAAGTCCATGCGCGAGTGCCCGCAACCGATTGTGGCCGCGATCGACGGCGTGTGCACCGGAGCGGGTGCCATGATCGCGTGCGCATCGGACCTCCGGTTCGCAACCCGGCGGAGCAAGCTCGCGTTCCTGTTCGTGCGCGTCGGTCTCGCCGGCGCTGACATGGGCGCGTGCACGCTGCTGCCCCGCCTTATCGGCCTTTCGCGTGCCGCCGACCTGCTGTACACGGGGCGCGTGGTCGAAGGCGAGGAGGCCGAGCGCTTCGGCTTCCACAATCGTCTCGTGGAACCCGCGGCGCTGCTGAAGGAAGCGACGGCGATGGCGCAGTCGCTGGCCGACGGCCCCACCTTCGGCCACGCGATGACGAAAAAGATGCTGTGGCAGGAATGGAGCAGCGGGCTCGGCGAATGCATCGAGGCGGAGGCGCAGGCGCAGGCGATCTGCATGCAGACGCACGATTTCGAGCGCGCCTACCACGCGTTCGTCGCGAAATCGAAGCCGGTGTTCGAGGGGAACTGAAACTGACACTGCTTTCGCGCAAACTGCTGCCTCGAAGGAATTCACGTCGAGGCCGAGCCCGCTTCGGGTGGATACGTGATCGTCGTCCCCGACACGCGGGCGAACGGCGTGAGCCGGTGGGGCTCGGTCTTCACGTCGCTGACGATCTCCTCGACAGGAATGCCGCGCACGATGAGCGCGTCGCCGATCAGCGAGCGGTGACAGCGCCACGGCACGGCCTCCGCGCACATCACCGCGACCGTCGCTTGATCGCAGAGCGCGATCAGCGCATCGAGGGCGGCCTCGAACGCGGGCGTTCCCATGTAATCGGCGTAGCCGCGAAACGACGCATTGCGCCAGCCGGTATTGCAGGAATCCTTCCGCGCCCGCCGGAAACCACCGAGGGCCGGAAACGGTCGATAATCGATGTTGCCCTGCGCAAGCGATTGCGCGAGTGCTTCGGCGCCGAACTGCGGATTGTGGCGCGAGCGGGGCACGGTGCGCACGTCGGCCACGCACGTGACGCTGCGGGAGGCGAGCAGGCGAATGAACGCGTCGATCGGACGCGTCGAATGGCCCGCGGTATAGATTACGGACGGTGTTGTCGCCATGCGAGGAAGCGGGAGGACACGAGATGACGCTGTTGCAATCGCTGGGAGTCGAGCTGCCGATCATCCAGGCCCCGATGGCGGGCGTGCAGGCAAGCGCGCTTGGCATCGCCGTAAGCAACGCCGGCGGGCTGGGCTCGCTGCCGTGCGCGATGCTCGACGCCGAAGGCATCGCGCGCGAGCTCGCCGCAGTCACCGCACAGACGACCCGCGCGTACAACGTCAACTTCTTCTGTCATGCGACGCCGACCCCCGATGTCGCACGCGAAACACGCTGGCGCGAAACCCTTGCGCCCTATTACCGCGAGTTCGGCATCGATCCCGCGAGCATCAAGGCAGGGCCCGGCCGCGCGCCCTTCAGCGATGACGCGGCCGCAGTTCTCGAGCGCTTCAAGCCCGCGGTCGTCAGTTTTCATTTCGGATTGCCGTCGGAGCCGTTGCTCGCGCGGGTCAGAACGCTCGGCGCCAAGGTGTTCGCTTCCGCAACCACCGTCGCGGAAGCGCGCTGGCTCGCCTCTCGGGGCGTCGATGCGATCATCGCTCAGGGCTTCGAAGCCGGCGGACACCGTGGCCTCTTCCTGACGGACGACCTCAGCACGCAAGTCGGCACGTTCGCGTTGCTGCCGCAGATCATTGCCGCGGTCGATGTCCCCGTGATCGCAGCAGGCGGCATCGCCGACGCGCGAGGCGTGCGCGCCGCGCTTGCGCTGGGCGCCGCTGCGGCGCAGGTAGGCACCGCCTATTTGCTGTGCAACGAGGCCACGACCAGCGCGGTTCATCGCGCCGCCCTTGAGAGCGACGCCGCCGAGCACACGGCGCTCACCAACGTGTTCACGGGGCGGCCCGCGCGGGGCATCGTCAATCGCATCATGCGCGACATCGGGCCGCTTTCGGCGCAGGCGCCGGCGTTTCCGCTTGCCACCGCCGCACTGGCCCCGCTCCGCGCGGCTGCGGAGCGGTTGGGTTCCGGCGACTTCTCGCCGCTCTGGTCAGGCCAGAATCCGCGTGGCTGCCGGGCGATCGGTGCGGCGGAACAAACCCGAGCATTGGCGGGCGTCTGACTGCGGTGCTATCGAATGCATGCACCCAATGCGTCGGATCACCCGACGCGAACGCCGACGTCGTACGCCGCCGCGTAACGCCCATCCGCGCCTGTCACGGTGAGCTGCAATTCGCGCCCGCCGCGACGATAGAGACCGTCGCGCTCGTTGCGCGTTCGTGACGCACGCGGCCCGGCATAGGGGCTCGCCGCGTGCACGCGGTCGGTCAACGCGTCGTCGAAGTAGAGCTGCGAGGTGAATTCGCCGCCGCGAACGGGTGCTCGCGGTCGTACCTTGAAATGCACATGCACGGCTCGACCCGGATACGCGCCCGGGTAGATCGTCGTGAAGCGCACACGTCCGTCTGCGTCGGTGATCTGGTAGCCGCGCAGGAACTTCGCTCCCCGCGTGCGAGACGTCATGTCGTCAGCGTCCGAGTAGATGCCGGCCGCATCACAGTGCCAGATGTCCACCATCGCGCCGGCGACCGGATCGCAACGGACAGCCCCGACCGCGAGAATGCGCAGATCGAGCGTCAGCAGCGCACCGGGCCGCACCGAGTTGTCGGCAGGGTCGGTGCGCACGTCCGATCGTTCGAGCCGCTCGTCGACGAAGTACGGCCCTTCCGTCTGCTCCGGCGTCAACACGCAGCCGGGCAATTTTGCGCTTTCCGGCGCGCTGCGCTGCGCGCCGACGTATCGGGCGACCAGCGACGCCCCCGCCCCGCCAAGCAAGCGCAACGCGCGACGACGCTCAAACCACGCTCGTTTCATCTTCTCAACGCTCGGTTCAATTGCCGATTGGAGAGGCCGCCGATTCCCACGTCACCGCCCCGGTTGTCCTCGGCATCAAACGGCCCCATATTCGGCAGACGCATCCCTCGCGCGTCCGCGCGTTGCAACGGTTCTCCCCCTCCAAGTCTCGCATGCTTCCTCTCCTTGTCGTGCTCCACGGCTACATCGGCGCACGCCTGCTGCCGGACCTCGGCCTCGGCCTGGGCGGCGTTGTCGCCGGCGCGCTCCTGCTTGTGGCCTCGGCGTTCGTCATCCCACTCGGTTTTCGTGCCCGTCGAAATGTCGGTCGCGGACGGCGCCAGTGGGTGATGTGGAGCGGTCTTGTCGCCATGGGGGCATTCTCGAGCCTGCTCGTTTTGACCGTGCTCCGCGACGCCGGTTTGCTCGTGCTGCTCGGGGTTGTTCACTTGACGGATGCAAGCGTCCCTCTCGGCGCGATCGTCCATGATAGTGCGTGGGCCGTGCCGATCATCACGTTGCTCCTGACCGCGCTGGGTTACTACAACGCGCGCCGCGTCGCGGCGGTGCGGCACGTCGACGTGCCGATCGACGCTTTGCCGGTGGCGCTGCACGGTTTCACCATTGCGCAGATTACCGACCTGCACGTCGGACCCACGATCGGTCGCGATCATGTCGATGCGATCGTCGACGCGGTGAATGCGCTCGGCGCCGACATGATCGCCATCACGGGCGATCTCGTCGATGGCAGCGTGCGGCAACTCGCCGGACATACGGCGCCGCTCGCTCGCCTTGCCGCAAGACACGGAACGTTCTTCGTCACCGGCAACCACGAGTATTACTCCGGCGTTACGCCGTGGATTGGCGAGTTGCGTCGCCTGGGCATGCAGGTGCTGCTGAACGAACATCGAGTGCTCGAGCATGAGGGCGCGGAAATCGTCGTCGCAGGCGTGACGGATTTCTCGGCGCATCATTTCGATCCCGTTCATCGCAGCGATCCACGCGTGGCCATCGCGGGCGCACCCGCGCGCGTCGCGAAGGTGTTGCTCGCCCATCAGCCCCGCTCGGCCCCCGCGGCCGCCGCGGCAGGCTTTCATCTGCAGTTGAGCGGGCACACGCACGGCGGGCAGTTCCTGCCCTGGAACTGGTTCGTCCGCTTTCAGCAGCCGTTCACGTCCGGACTCGCCCGGTTCGGCAAGCTGTGGGTCTACACGAGCCGCGGCACCGGCTACTGGGGACCTCCCAAGCGACTTGGCGCACCCTCGGAGATCACGTGCCTGCGCCTGGTGCCGGCGTGATTCTCATCGGACGCTGACCTCGAAGACCTGACCCACGCGCAAGTTCCGTTAGTCGCCGTCGCGAGCTTCGGCGACTGGCAGGGTCGTTTCGTAAGCTAAACAGCCTGGAGTAAAATAATAAACAGCGCAGTGCGGGCATCCTCGTCGCTGCCCGGCGCCTCATCACACCTTGTTTTGCGGGGGTAAGCACATGGATCGATTGAGCCGGAATACCGAATTGCAAAGCCGCAAGGAGCAGGCAACTGCCCGGGGCGTCGGCGTGATGACGCAGGTGTTCGCCGCCCGCGCCGAGAACGCGGAAATCTTCGACGTCGAGGGCAAGCGCT